>JBAVZX010001123.1:0-1608 GCA_049589015.1 Phormidium sp.
ATCTCATCAAGATAAACTTCGACTCATTCACTTTCTCCTGCTGGCAGTTGCCAAGGAAGAAGGATGCAGCCTAGAACCTTCTGAAAATAGTCATTCAGAAAATGTACTTCTTAATCAACTGGCATCAACGGAAGCAGTTGTTTGGTCTCCACAGGCAGATAGTGAAGCAGTTCAAGCATTATCAGAACTTCTAGCTACCGCCAAGGGATCTGCCAATGCTTAATGGTCAGAGATTTGCATTTACGGAGCGAATTGATAGCCTTGGGCGATCGAGTATCTTGTGATGATTGAACGGAGAGCGATCGCACCACCCAAAAAAAGAGCGATCGCCTATTTTCAACCATCTAAAAACATCAATCTATTAGTCAATTACAATTATTTAGGTAAATACGGTCGGCACAGTAAAATTTGTAAACAATCGCACATCAAACTTACTACCTGCCAAAGAATTCACTAACCGTTCATCCAATGTTAGTAGCGGTGCTGTAACTTGTTCAGACAATGCCACATAGCAACCATCATAAGCTGTAATGCCATAATCTAAACCAATTTCAACAGCTTTATTCATTAAATCCTTCGTTGAAATAACTTGAAATCGTAAAGCTTTTAAGTCACTTAGATCTGCCTGAACTTGTTCGGCAGTGTAGAGGTTAGCTCGAACATACTTCCAAAGAACATTAGCACATTCAATATAAAACAGATCTGGCACAAAAAACTCAACAGATGGATCGTCAAGACAATCGAATAATTGATTAACTTTAGGAGTCAACGGATCGACGATAAACTGCTTAATACAAATATTTGTATCCAGTACGCATCTTAGCGGAACAGTCATCTGTTGCGATCCTCTGCAATTAAAAGAGTGCTATCGGTTAATCCAAAATCGAGCGGGTTAATTCTAGGGCGACTACGAATCCTTTGTAGGATTGCTGACATTGGTTTGCTCTCTTGCGTCTGATTTATGATTACCTTGTCAGACTCAAGTGATTGCTTTAATAGATGAATTACTGCCTCATTAAAAGTAAAATTTTTTTCTGAGGCAAGAGATTGAATACGACTGTACAATTCATCGGGCAGGTTTTCAATCTGAAGTGTAGCCATAGCCGTCTCAGAATCAGTTGGTTTATTATATCACAGTTACACTTAACCGTCTACCAAAAGAGGTATTGCTCATCAGCGCTGATGTATATGGGTGATTCACAAAATAGCGATCGCCCTTCTTTATAAATTAACTTGAAACAAATAAACCCAACCTCTTTTTCCACTCCCAAACTTATCCATTTCTATATTACTAATGTGATGATTTCTCATAGTCTGATTTTTTAAAGATTCGCCTACGGCACGCTGCGCGAACGCAATGTAGATTGCACCCAAACTCTAATTAATCATCTTTAGGGCCAAACACCATTTGTAAAACCATTTGTTGACCGCCTTCTCGATGATGTCGATCGGCCCATTCCCGGATCACTTCATCTAATTCTTCCATTGCTCTGTCAAAGCGATCGGGTGGAATATCCAATTCTTCCAAAACTCGCATCACATTTGGCTGTCGTTCTTGCCATGCCTTCATTAACCGGAAATACCGCGCCGTGTCCTCCACCATAATAT
>JBAVZX010001124.1:0-7754 GCA_049589015.1 Phormidium sp.
CTAGTAATGTTAATTCCCGCAGTAGCAATAACATCTTTAGTAGTAATATTGCCACCTGTATTTATGGTAAATGTGCCATTATCCTCTATTTTACCATTGGCTGTAATGTTACCTGTGCCGGATTGAATTGTTACGGGAAAATCAAAGGTAACGCCTGCGGGATCAACAGTAATATCGCCACTTGCTTGGGTGCTACCAATAATTAATTCGTCAATATCAACTAAATTATTTAAATCCTTTGGTGAGATATCTAAAACATCGGGATTATCTGTTTCATCGCCAGCAATTCTAATTTGTTCCGTGGTTGGAGAAGGTTCTAAAGTAACTACACCACCTGCAACTGTAGAATTAAAATTAATTTCATTTCCGATGAGGAAAATATTTCCTTTACCTGCGTCGCCTGTAGTATCGATCGCACCCACATCAATCTTAGTCAAAGCTTTAAGACTGACATTCCCCCCACCAGTAATTACTTGATTAATTTGTAATACACCTTGCGCTTCTAAACTTATATCACCAGATTTATCGCCAGCTTTTCCTGTGGTATCGAAGCTACCGCCTGTGAGGTTTCCACCTAATGCTTGAACAGTAATTGCGCCGCCTTGAGTACGAATTTTATCTCCGGGATCTTGAAATATAACTGCACCATCGGTGGAGGTAATTCGTAAACTACCCTTTTCTAAATTTAAGTCTACTAAATTGTTTTTCGTTACACCAAATGTTGCACCAATAATATTCTCAATAGTAATATCTCCAGTAGCTTCTAAAACTACGTTTGCATCACTTGCTAAACTAGCAATTGCTTTCCAAGTAACGGTATTTTTTGGTTGATCTGAATCTCCAACTAATATTTGATTATCACTAGTAAGGTTACTGTCTTGATCTCCTCCTCCACCCCCAAGAGTAGTTCCTCCAAGAGTGTCTGAAATAATTAAGAAAGAAGGATCTAGCAGTAAAGTTCCTACTTTCCCATTAGGCGCAGAAGTATCTACATTGCCATTAAAAATTAAAACATCAGCACTGGAAACTTCTACAAATCCTCCATCCCCGGAATTATTTCCACCTTTGGCACTAACTTTGCCATGAAAAGCGGTTGCTTGATCGCTCCAAATAATCACTTTTCCGCCATTACCAGCAGTGGAACTATCGACGTTAATAATAGTGTCGTTACTAATCAAAACACGGGAAGCATTGGGTAATTTTCCTTGTCCTTTATAATCGCCACCAATGCGTATATTGCCACCGTCTTTAGTTCCAGAAGCGTTAACATTGGCATTAATTACACCTACTTTGTCTCCTAAAATATTGATATTACCTCCTGTTTCTCCAGAGGCATCAATTTTGCCGGAAACTATTGCTGTATTTCCGGCGTTGGGAATGCGAATTCCTGATCCTGTTAGTTCAACGCTACCGTCTTGGTTAACAGTAATTCCTGTTGCATTACTGCCATTTCCACCAGTTAACATTTGGGGTAAACTAGCGATCGGTAAATCAAAAGAGTTAGGTTGAGTTACACTGTTTCCTATTGGTTGAACTTCTAAATTCAACAAAAATCCGGGTTGAGAAAGTCGCACCAAACTAGTACCAGGAACAGCTGCAACCGTAATATTTCCTTGGGGTGCTGTTAAAGTTCCAGTGTTAATAATTGTTCCGGCTAATAAGTTTAAATCTTGACCTAATCCTACTGCTAAATCCCCGGAATTAATAATTGCTCCTGGTTGTGGCATAGTAAAAGCAAAGGCATTAGGATCTCCTACTAAGGCAGTATAATTATTATTACCTGTGGCGTTAAACCAATTATTACCAAAACCAATGCCATTGGCGGTAGTTGCGGTAAAAGCTGCGGGAACATTTAACCGAGCATTTGCACCAAAAACTACTCCCGAAGGATTCATTAAAAATAAGTTAGAATTACCTCCGGTTATTTGAATTAAACCGTTAATATAGGAGATTTCGCCGCCGTTAACTCTGGCGAGAATGTTGCGAATATTTGGTTGGGATAAAAAGTTAGCAATTTGTTGGTTATCAAGTCCAAATTTCGTAAAACTATGAAATAAATTTGCGCCATCACTCGATCTTTGTCCACCTGTAATATCAAAGCGATTTCCTTGGGGATTAACAATGGTATTTGTTCCATCTTTAGCGGGAACAATTGGTTGAGCGAAAGCCGGATTAATATTAAATAAGGTGAGGGAAGAAAGGAAAAATGCACAGGTGAGAATTTTCTTTTTCTTCTGGGGTTGGGAAGAGACTTTTTCGGGAGTTTGTTTGTTAATTAAATAAAATTTACTTTGGATTTGTCCGTTGATTTCTTGGAATTGTATATTTAGAGAAAGGCGATCGCTCAATCCCCGTCTCAATAAGGCCCGATTAATAATTTTCTCTGAATATTGAATCACTGACAACTGTTGTTGCTGGGTGATACTTTCGTTATGATTACGATAATAGTAAAGCAGTTTATTTATATGTCTGACTTCCGTAACTTCCGAAAGTTTCAAACATAAATCATAATCAGGCGCATATTTAACTGATTCATCAATACCTCCGACTTGTTCAAAAACTGAACGGCGAAACAAGCGGAAGTGAAAAGTCATAAAATCGAGCAATAAACCTTCTGGAGAATAGGGAATACGGCAACGTTTTCCATAACCAATTATTTCCCCGTTTTCAGAAATATCTAAATAATCTGTGTAAACTAAACCTACCTCTGAATATAAATCGAGTATTGCAGCAGTTTCAGCTAATGCTGTAGGTGCAAGTAAATCATCACTATCTACCCATCCTAAATACGCGCCTGTAGTTTGGGAAATTGCTGCTTTTCGGGATAGGGTTTCTCCTTGATGTTTCGCCATTATTACCCTTACCCGCCGATCCTTTTTGGCATAATTTTGGGCAATTTCTAAAGACTTATCTGTAGAACCATCATCCCAAATTAATAACTCAAAGTCATCCTTAGTTTGTGCTAGCACACTTTCAATTGCAGCACTTAAATAATGTTCTCGGTTATAGGTGATTATGACTAGAGAAATAGCGGCTGACATGGCAGTATTAATTAACCTGTAAATTTGTGAAAAAAAATTACATTTAATCTGTTCAGAAATTATGTTCTTGATTATCATCAAAGGGATTATTAAAAAACGAGCCAGTTTGTGGTGGTAAATCAGGATCAAAAACAATTTCCGCTATACTTTTACCTACCCCAGTCAAGGGAATTGCCAGAATTACACCTAATAATCCACCAAATTTTGCTCCTAACAACAAAGCCAGGAACAAAATTACTGGCGAAAAGCCAGTTAAACCTCCCATTAACCGCGGAGAAACTAAATTATCTTTAATTTGTTGAAGTACAACTGAAGTTGCCAACACTTCCAGTGCTAACCACCAATTGATAAACGCTACTATGATTACTACAGTACCAATTCCTAAAGTTGCACCCACAAAAGGAATCACTTCCATGAATCCAATAAAAACGGCAAATAACAGAAAGAAAGGTACTTTTAGTAACCAAAAGGCAACCGTTAACATTATTGCCATAAATAGACCTAAAAGTAGCTGTCCTGAAATGAACTTTTGCAGATTTCTTTGCAGGGATTCTGTCAATACTTGGCGAACTATAGGTGATAAAATGCTGGTGATTCCTCCCCAAACTCTTTCGCCGTCAATTAGCATATAAAAGGAGATTACTAGGATGAATATGAAGTCGAGAAACCAGTTAAATGTTCCCACTACTAAACCAAAACCTTTACTGGCAATTACCTCGGCTTGAGCTTGGACTTTAGATAATAGTTGAGAAGCTAGAATTCGGACATCAAATGGTAAATTATGCTCAACGCTCCAAATTTGAAAGTTGTCTAATTGCTGCCGTCCAGATTCCACCAATGATGGTAAATTAGTGACTAATTGTACTCCTTGATTAAATACAGGTGGTACTATTGTAAGACCGATAAAAGTAATGGCGATAATTGCTGTTAAATAAACTAATGCGATCGCGAAAATCCTGGGTAAAAATCGTTGTAAGACTTTCACAGGATAATTGAATAAAAATGCGAGTAGTGCAGCTGTCAGAAAAACACTGACTAATTCGCCTACATAGCCAATTGTTACTAAAGTCGCCCAACTAGCTGCTAATATTAGCAGCCAAGTAACCATAAACTTTTGTACAGGTGAAGTAATTGAAGAGTCTTTGTTCATTGGTAGTTGATTATTAATTCAAGTTGCTATTTATTAATTTTGCCGGATTTTTTAAGTTTTAGGTTGCTTCAGTCATCAGATTTTGGGCGATCATCGCTAATTTTAACGCAATGAGGGTCAGTTTAATGGTAAAATAAAAGATCCTTGCTGCTGATGGGTGTTGCCAAAAGCGGCCTTGTTGTCCAAAAGGGGAGAATTATGAATAGCTACGAAACAATGTATATTTTGCGTCCTGATTTATTAGATGAGCAAGTAAATCAGGCAGTGGAAAAGTACCAGAATATGCTGCGAGATCAAGGCGCTCAAGATATGAACGTTCAACTTCGTGGTAAACACCGTTTAGCCTACGAAATCAACAGACAACGGGATGGTATCTATGTGCAAATGAATTACCAAGCTAAAGGTAATGCTATTGCTCCCCTAGAACGAGCAATGCGCTTGAGTGAAGATGTAATTCGTTACCTGACAATTAAGCTGGAAGATGTTTCCCCTAAAGCTGAAGCTGAAGCTGAAGCCAAAGCCGAAGCCAAAGCCGAAGCCAAAGCCAAAGCCGAAGCCGAAGCCGAAGCCAAAGCTGAAGCGACTGCTTAGATTTGGCGCTGTAGAGACTTTGTATGCAACGTCTCTACAGCCACAGCTTTTCTGCTTCAAACTATTCAAGAATTTTAACTAGACTCTGCCTATCTTCTAATAACCATGATAAAATGTCGCTTGCACATACTAAAAACGGCAAGTTGGCAAAATCTTCGAGGAGTTGTGAGCCATTGTGAGCCAAATCGACACCCCCTTTCAATCCCTGCAATCAGAAGTTTCTCATCTTCGTGAAGAATTGCAGCTGCGAGATCAACTGGTTCAACAGTTGTCTCAAGAACTATTCCGGTTAGTCAAGGGAAATACGACTTTCCTACCCGCACCGGAATTTTCCCAACAGCATCAAGCTCAAATGCAAGCTATGCAAGAGCAACTGCAAGGGGTAGAACAACAAGTGAAGTTCTACCAAGAGCAGATTTCTGATCGAGATGCCGAAATTTATCACCTGCGTCAGTCTGTTCAAGAATTAACCGATCGCAGTCGAATGCTCGAACAGGTGGTACAGGAATTACCGCAAATTTATCGCCAGAAATTTACCGAACGCCTTGCACCAATTAAAGAAAAGGTGGCAATGCTACAACGGGAAAATCGTCAGCTTCATGCAGAATTGCAAAGCCTAACTTATCGTTTGGCAATTAAAAGTCGCGGCTCTAATTCCAGACTTGATTTGCCAAGCTTCCCGAAAATGGGAGGTGCTAGAGTTAGTCTTCCAGGTTTTAGTAATGCTTGAAGTTTGGATCGTAGTTGATGGGGAGGTGAATGCTACTGGCGAATTAGTGGCGGCATCTCCCGCAACTGCAACAATGGTGGCAGCTTTGGGAAAAGCAATTGCACAATCCCCCACAAGGATAAAAGTATTAGGAAATAACAATTTAAATTCACTAAAATTGCCCCAGGACGTGGTATTTTGTCCTTTAACTCTCAGACTTCCCAGTAATTTTGATTTTCCTGAACAAGCAATTTTTAAAGCTTGCCAAAATGTAGAGTTTTTCCGTTATTTAATAGCACAAAAATTTGGCTATATTACAAAACCTGGTAATTTTTGGTTGCCTGTAGTTTTGACTCGAAAAGGGCCAATTTACGCGGAAGCGATCGGTTTAGCAAGCGCAACTTCACCAGGATTATTAACAAAAGATTTATTACAAGTTGAGTTAAATTACTATCAGCCAGTGCATTTTTCTGATACAATGCGCCAGCAAATTTATGAATTAGCACATAATATACTCAAGTTTCTTAACGCTTCACCAGCTAGTTATTTAATTCAATTTGGATTTATCGACAAGGAAATTTGGTTTGACCGAGTTTGGCCCTTTCCCGCTGCACCTGCGATCGCTAGTATCAACACCCAAAAGCCAGATTTATTCACCTGCCATTGGTGTTGCTTAACCAATCAACCAATTATTGATTTAACAATTGGTAGGCAATAGCTGTTGGCAGGCAAGATGCAATAGCTATTGGCAGGCAAGATGCCTGCCCTACAAGATGGTCGATCGAAAATCCAAAATCGATTGACACTCTTGTAGGAACTAAGCCAAGATCAGAATTAGTATTAACCTTTGTTAAGGCTGTAGCAGATGTCATTAGAAATGGTTTCCCTGGAGAATATCCAGGAACTTGCGGGTCAATATGGCTACTGGGCGGTATTTATCGGAATTTTATTAGAAAATTTGGGAATTCCACTGCCGGGTGAAACTATTACCCTGGCGGGAGGATTTTTAGCTGGTAGCGGTGAACTGAATTACTGGTTAGTTTTAGGTAGTGCGATCGCAGGCGCAGTTTTAGGCGGTAACTTTGGTTATTTAATTGGTAGATACGGCGGTTGGGCCTTGCTTTTAACTCTAGGAAAAATTCTTCGCATTAAAGAAGAAAAACTTGTAGAACTAAAGCAGCAATTTAGTGAAAACGCAGGTAAAACCGTTTTTATTGGTAGATTCATTGCATTATTGCGAATTTTCGCCAGTCCCTTAGCGGGAATAGTCGAAATGCCATATCTAAAATTTATGGCTTACAACATCGCTGGCGCAACAGCTTGGGGCGCAATCATGGTAAGTCTCTCGTTTTTCGCCGGAAAAGTTGTACCTTTAGAACAATTAGTAGCTTGGGCTGCCCAATTTGCAGTCTTAGCATTATTAATAGTAGCTGCTTGGATTTTCGTTCCCTTCTTGTGGGAATTACGCCAAACCAAAGAATCATAAATTGAATAGCATAAACAAACTTAGAGAGTGGAAAAATACTTGATCCTCTCTCTATTTTTTTGCCTGTTTATTGTGAGGATATTATACCAAATCCGGCTTAAATACCCCCGTTATTTTTTAGTCCCCGTAGGCGGACTTTGTTTGTGTAGTCGCGATTTTAATCGCCATCTGATATAGGGAGTAACTAACCCGGATTTAGTAATGTATTACCTATGATCACGCTCCCAGTGATAGATAGCAGTTTGCAAATGGTCAATGCGGCTAGAACGTGGATCGCGTCGCCGTTCGTACTCAACTAGCCTTTCTACCAGTTGTTGATCGCCTCGGCTTTTTTGGAGCAGTTTTTGATAAAGCTGCTTTTCTTTTCCAATGCCTGTTTTTGAATACTCTTGAATTAGGTAATGAGCTAAGAAAAGAACTAAGATAAGTGCAAATATCAGATATCTCATCTTAGCTGCAAAGCACGTCACAAAGTAAGCTCCAAGCGCGAAGATTACGATCGCAACTATCAATCGTTTAAGCGAAGGTTTATACATATTACTTGTTGAGATTTGGTTCTACTGATTATCAGATTATTGACTTTTGTATTTCTACGTTTTCTCTGCCCAAAATGACATAAAAAAGGTATATATCTTTATCTTTATTTTGATGCTAATATTTACAATTATGCGTTGTCATCGGTAGTTGCACTCAGTTAATTAAGTAACTAAGTTTATATAAATAAAAAGATAATAGTGATACCACCTTTGGGTAGGGTTACTTGGTGAGGGTGTCGAA
>JBAVZX010001125.1:0-12817 GCA_049589015.1 Phormidium sp.
GTTTTATCTTTGGCAATCTGCAACACGCTTCTGATTATGCTAAAGACTTAGTTGACCTAATTCAACTGTACCAAGAGCATTATCCTAGTCCACACCAAGAGATTGATGATTTTATCGCAGAAATAGACTTTGAGTATCTAGTCAGTGATTTTTATAAGTTGCTAGCATCGATGAAAACAGGAGCCACACGCATTAGAGATATTGTCAAGTCGATGCGGACTTTTTCCCGCCTTGATGAAGCAGATTTAAAAGAAATAGATTTGCACGAAAATATCGAGAGTAGCTTAGTAATTTTACAAAATCGCTTGCATGGTCGGGGGGGAATTCCAGACATTAATCTCAGGAAAAATTATGGTAAATTACCCCCAATTGAATGTTATGGTGGTTTATTAAATCAGGTGTTTATGAATTTGTTGCTTAATGCTATTGATGCGATCGAAGAATGGCGACAAAGCCTAGAACCCAAAGCAAAATTAGATTATATTGGCATGATTACAATTACCACTTCTATGACCGCGGAAAATCAGGTTTTCATCTCCATTGAAGATAATGGTTGTGGCATCAGTCAGCAAGTGCAAGAAAAAATATTTGATCCCTTTTTTACTACTAAACCTGTGGGGAAAGGTACGGGAATGGGGTTAGCAACTAGCTATCAAATTGTCACCGAAAATCATCAGGGTCATTTGCAGTGTTTTTCCACAGAGGGAGCAGGTACTAAGTTCGCGATCGATTTACCAATTTCTCAGCTTCTTCAAAGAAAACTAACTGGTAAATTATAAGTCAACTTGAAACTAAATATCTGAGTATTAGCCAGAGAATTAATCCCCTGGCTAAACTGTTAAACCCACACAACTAAATCGCCACAGCCGACTTTTGATAAATTTCCCCTACAACTTTAGCTAATCGTCGCATTCCCTCGGCAATTTCTCCATCAGTTGCAGTTAAACTAATGCGAATACATTCATTTTTGTGCGCCCATTCTTCTCTTAAACCGGGGAAGAAAGAACTACCGGGAACTACAATCACACCAACTTGTTTTAACAATTGGTATAATTCCCAATCAGTAATCGGCAGATTTTCTAACCATAACCAAGCAAAAATTGCCCCTTCACCTCTATGTAAAAACCAAGGTAAATCTTGAGGCATTAACTCATCGAGAGTGGCTTCTACTATGACAAACTTTTGTTGATAGTAAGGACGAATTACCTTAGTTGAAAGTTCTGCTAATGCGCCAGATGCGATCGCCTTTGTCGCAATTGCTTGTCCATAGCGAGATGAATGAATACACATATTAGTTTGGAACGATTCCAAAACTTGAATTATCTTTTCATCTCCAATAGCAACCCCAATCCTTTCTCCTGGTAATCCCGCTTTCGATAAACTCATGCAATGCACAATATTTTGCCCAAATACGGGAGACATTTCCGTAAAATTCAACGCCGGAAAAGGCGGACCATAAGCAGAATCAATTAATACTGGAACATCATAAGGTGCAGCCAGATCAGCAATTTTTAACACCTCATCTTCCGTCATCACATTACCAGTCGGATTGCAAGGACGAGAAAATAATACACAACCAGTAGTTTCATTAATTTCTAACTGGCTAAAATCTGGGCGATACTTAAAACGATGAGCAGATGCGTCAATATCTAATTGTGGCTTATAAGATATTAAAGCCTCCGGGATTAAAGTTACACCACCATAACCCGTATAATCAGGACTTAAAGGCAAAACAATTTGCTTTAATTGACCATTTTTAGCATAACCACCAAAAGCATTAGCAGCATAAAAGTAAATACTTTGACTACCCGGAGTAATCAAGATATTTTCATGAGTTAAACTCAACCCATAGCGACGATTAAAATCATCAGCCACCGCCTCAATTAAAGGTTCATAACCTTGAGAAGCACCGTAGCGACAAACCACATTACCATAATCAGAGCTACTCAACAACTCTTCGGTGTATTTGCGCCATAGCTGCTCAACTTCCGGTAAAATCACCGGATTTCCAGGGCTGAGGTTAATAAATTGCTGTCCTATATTAGCTTGTAGGGTTTGTTTAATATCTTTCATGATTGCCCGCACGCCTGTAAGCTGGGACATCTGATTACCAAATTGAGTCAGAGCAGGATTCATAGGATTGAACTAAACTAAATTACAAAAGTTTACTAAGGCATTAAGAAATTGGGAAGAGGTTGACGAGCATCAACATAGACAGCGTAGATCTGATTTGATCAGAAGCTGGGCTAACCACGAGTTCAGATTGCTCCTTCTCTTTATGAATTACTCCGGTTCACCGATTAGCCAATAACTTATTAATCGATGCTAATCCATTACTTCCCGTAAGTACACTTCTATCTGTAGCAGATAGCTCTAGTAAATCTAAAAAAATGTGCTATTTTCTTCAAAATCATGAAATTTAGAGCAATTATAAATATGGGAAAGCCTGACAAAGAATATTCAGTACAAGAGCGATCGGGCAAAATTTACCATAAGCTAGAAGCATCAAACCGCTACTTAGGAGCTAAAATCGCCCAATCGCTCCTCCCTGCTCCCCTGCTCACCTACCCCCCTGCGCTAAACTAGCAACATGAATAATTAACATCTAATGATTTGGCAAGCTGATTTTTATCGTCGTCCCATTAAAGATGAAGCCGGACAAAGCTTGTGGGAATTGTTAATTTCTGATTCCACAAGTGACTTTACTTACCAAGCATTTTGTCCCCAATCTCAAGTGAATGCTAATTGGTTAGTTGAGCAATTACAACAAGCGTTAAAAAAAGTTTCTCCTGAACATAAACCCGAAAAAATTCAGGTTTTTCGCCCCCAATCTCTGAGTTTAATGGAAACTGCTGCCCAAAAACTAGGGATTACAGTGGAAGCAACCCGCCGCACGGAAACTTTAAAAGCCAGATTAAAAACCAGGAAATATCCCCAAACTGGCGAACCTTTTAATCCCATAGCTTTAGAAAAACCACCCCCAGTTCCTTTACCGGAAAAACTTTGGGGAGAAAAATGGCGCTTTGCCACTCTGATGGCAAGTGATATTACAGATAGTTTTGCCGGACAACCAATGCCAATTTTAGAAATGCCGGAATTTCTCTTACCAATCAACTTAGGAATAGCTTCAAATTTGCCAGTTCCGGGAGTAGTGATTGATGGAGGGAAACAATCTTTAAGGTTAGCACGTTGGATACAGGAATCTCGACCTGTGGCGCTGAATTATATTCCTGGTGCGCCTGATGGCTTAATTTTAGAAGCTGGGTTAGTAGATAGATGGATTGTAGCAACTTTTGCAGATGAAGAAGTTACTGTAGCAGCGAAAATATTTGCACAACGTAAACAAGAAACTAAGGGACTGCATTTTTTATTAGTGCAACCTGATGATTCGGGAATGACTTATAGTGGATTTTGGTTATTACAAAATGTAGCTGAAGGATAGACAACGATAGTGCAAAAGTAGATTTTATTAGCTGGTTCTCTCGTATTTGTGGTGATAAGTAAACTCAGCTTATTGCCCGCTAGATTAGAAAGAACTATCGATACATTGTTGTTATTATATACTGCTTTAACACCGATGGCAATGTATAAAAACTTTCTTGTGGTTCTATCAAACAGCGCCGCAACAAAGATTGCACTACATTCACTAAATCTGACGAAGGAATTTTGGTATTTTCTAGTAATTTTGCCAAGTTAATTGCATCGCTTTCTCTCGCCAACAAAGAAAGAACTTGTTTTTCCCAATCAGATAAGCGGCTAACAGTTTGCTGTAAATTATCTTTCAAATCTTCTGGTAATAAAATAGGATCATCTTGTAATAACTCACTCACACATCCTCCCAACTCTTTAATCAGAGTCGCCACGCTTTTTAACCATAAAGGATTGCCTTGATAGATGTGAATCAGTTCTGAACAGTTATCGATTTCTGCTAAACCTTTATCTTTGAGAATTTGCCATCCAGTAGCAATATCTAAACCAGTGATTTGTAAAGTACAACTGGGAATATTTTGGCTTTCGATTTGAGAAAATTCTCTTGGTTGTTCCCAACCGATTAACAGAAAGCAGCTTTGATGGGATAATGTTTTTATCTGTTTGAATAAACTGCGATATTCTTCGTATCCAGGTTTATATTTTCCTGCCAATTCGCCGCTACTGAAGAGATTTTGAATATCATCTAATATGACTAAGCAGCGATATTTTTGTAAATATTTAATTAGAGGTAATGGTTTTTGGTTAGTTGGAGGTGAATTTAGGTTTTCTGACTGGGATAAAAATTGAATTAGTTTATGTTGAAATTCGTCTGGGGTGTGAGATTCATCTAGATTGCACCAAATTACATACTCAAATTCATCTTTAATTTGTTGTACAAGTTGTGCTGCTAATGCGGTTTTGCCGATACCGCTGATGCCTGTAATTGCTATTAAGCAACAACGTTCTTGTAAGCTCAATGATTTGAGGGCATCCAGTTCGGGAGTGCGATTATAAAAAGCACCTAATTTCGGCATTTCGCTTAAATCTTGATGGTATGTTTCAGTTTGGTTTAAGTTAGTTGTTACCTGATTAGGTGGGTGTGAGTTTGGTACATCTGGCGGGTGTCTACTTCCCGCACAAACGTTAAAAGTACTGCTCACTACAACATCTTGTGCAAAGTTTACAACATTAGAGTTTTGTAACCTCTGCATTGCCGATCGAAAATTCGATTTACTGACTTCTTCTCCTAATTCTTCTGAAAGTATTTCCCATAATTCAGCACCCACCTTTCTTACACTACTTTCCGAACAGTCAAAATCCGTAGCTATTTGCTTATATGTTTCCCGTTGTAGAGTTCCTCGCAGTACCGCCTCTTGTAAGTCGTCAAGGTGCTGACCCGTTTTCTCGAAGACTATTTTATCTGCGAGGTTTAACATTTCTTTAAGATTCATTGAGGTAGGTAGATGGGAGCGTTTTGTGTATTATAGCGCACCTTTAGCACATTGTAGTACAATTTTCTACATTTTTGCACAAAATTAGATTGAAGAGAGTGAAAGCGGGGGAAAACTTTCGACAAAATTGAACATTTTAGTGGTAGACAAAGCTCTGAATTTTAAGGTTTATTGGGTAAAGGTATAAACCAAATCAATAGAATCTGCGAGGAAGTTAAATGACTATTTATCAGGGTTCTCAACCTGCTGCTAAACTTGCAGTTAATGATTTGAAAGAGGAACAGCTACAGCAACTCAATCCAAAAGTTGTATCTGCGATTCAAGCGATTCAAGCGGAACGAATGGGTAAGGAGCCTATTGCCTGGTCTGACTTCAGCAGTCACAATAAAAGGTGAGTTAGCTTTTTACAAAGAAAGCGCTTGGATAATAATTGTAGCCAAATAATGATTTTGGTTTTCAGAGCAGCTTTGAGAAAGATTTATGTTACTTGAATTGCTGCTACCCAGGATAAGATAGTTTTACATCTATATTAATGAGTGAGGAAACTAAATGACTCTTTATGTGGGTTCTCAACCTGTTGCTAAACTGGCTGTTAATGATTTGAAAGAAGAACAGCTACAGCATATCAATCCAAAAGTTCTAGATGCCATTAAAGCAATTCAAGCGGAACGAATGGGTAAGGAACCAATTGCCTGGTCTGACTTCAGTAGTCACAACCGAAATTGAGTCAGTATGTCTACCGAAACAGGCTTGACTTGGAAGGCTTTTAGCCAAGAATGATTTTAGTTTTCAATATAGCTTTAAAGGAAGATTTATGTCGCTTGAGTTGCTTCTACCCCAGAGAACCGCTCTCTACGAACTGCGGCCTATAACAACTTTTGTAGTTAAAGTCGTGAGCCGTTGCAATCTCAAGTGTTCCTATTGCTATATGTACGAACACCCAGATCAAACTTGGAGAGAGCAACCAATTTTTATGAGTGCTAAGACGATCCAACTTCTAGCAGATCGTCTTAGTAACTATGTTCATATTCGTGAGTTAAAACAGATTATTGTGGTCTTTCATGGAGGTGAGCCTCTTCTACTCGGAGCCGCTAAACTTAGAGAGTTCTTCACAATTTTGTCTAGTAGTTTTCAGGATATTGAAGTGGATATGAAATTAGGACTTCAAACGAATGCAACGGTGGTAGACGATGACATTGTGCAGGTACTCCAAGAGTTCAATGTTCGTGCTGGTGTGAGTATTGATGGGCCGCAAGAATGGAACGATCGGATGCGTGTTGACGCAAAAGGGAATGGAACCTTTTCTCAAGTTATGACTGGTGTAGAAAAACTGCGTAATCCCAAGTTTGGGGAGTCCGTTTTTGGAGGTTTTCTCACCGTCGCAAATCCTGAAATAGATCCTTATGAGCTATTGACTTTTTTTGAGAAATTAAACACCCCTTCTATAGATTTTCTGTTGCCAGACTTTAATTTTGATACTTTTCCCTACGATAAGTATTCTCCGGGAACTTTTGGTCGATGGCTATCCGCTGTTTTCGATTATTGGATAGCTTCCGAAAATAGTATGGAGGTTCGTATATTCAGAACTATAATGAAGCTTTTAATGGGTGGACAGAAAGGCTTTGATTCGATCGGTGCATTAAGTGATGGAGTCATAATAGTTGAAACTGATGGCACTTATCATGGGCTAGATGTTTTGAAAACTGCCTATCATGGTGCCACTAAAATAGGTATGTCGCTGGATTCCGATCCGATTCATGCTTTAGAGTCTTTGCCTCTTGTCGCGGCACTATCTACAAAGCGTTTTTCTGCACCTCAGAAGTGTCTTGATTGTCGATTATTTGAAATCTGTGGTGGCGGATACCTCCCTCATCGTTACAGTTCAGAGAATGGCTTTAATAGAGAATCAATTTATTGTGAAGACCTAATGATTCTCATCGATCACATCAGACATTACTTATCCACTGAATTTTCACACATCTCATAAATACGTTGCATTATGAACATTTTTGCAGAGCAAGAAACTAAGATTAAAACTGTTGACTTGGAGTTGACTTGTAAGTTAGATGATACTCAACTGTTTTATCAAAATGCCTTGATTAAATATGTAGAGGAGTCAGCTACTCGACACCTAGCAATATTACATATTCTTAGCAATCAAGGTTATGAGTTAGCGTCGGCGCTTCTCAAACAAAGTGAGGATATAAATATATTGAGCAATTTGTTTCTGCAATATAGGGAACTGGAAGCAAAATCTCGCTCTCTTTGCCAAGCTTATGTCAGTGGTGAAACTGCTAGTATTAACGATTGCCTAATTGATTTTTATGCTTTGTTTTCCCCTATGAGTGGAGGATTCAGTTTAGGTTCAGATCCTCTCAGAAACGTCAAAGTAACTGCTGGCTCTCTTGTTTGTTTTCCTACACTAGCTGGAGTTGTTGCAGTTAAGCGAGATAGCGATCTTGGAGAAATTACAGAACAAACAATTAAACTGCTGCTTGACGATAAATCTGATTGCATAACTTGGCTCCCAGACAGCTTTACACGGTCAGGAATTCGTATTTCCACAGCAATAAATCAACCAGCAGTAGCGGGAAATGAGTTTAACTTTATTGAAAAAAACTATGTCGATGATATCACAGCTGTGAACACCAGGCATGATCAGATCCGCCTCTGCTTAGATATGCTTCCATTCTTAGATATTGGGCTTGGTGTAAGTATGAGTCGGGTGATGAAGGTATATACTGTTTTGCCTCGTTACTCTCCTACTACACGCAAAGCTGGTTCTGTATCTTTGTTGCCTGGTTGGGCTTGGCAGGACTTCGATCCTGAAATTGATCGGATCGAAGAAAGATGCCACTTGTGCGTACAAATGGTGCATGAGTTTTTTCATACCAAGGTTAATCTGGTAGAAAAAAATGTTCGTCTTTACACAACAGACGGAAATTCACCAGAGGTTTTTTCTCCTTGGAAAAACAGAAACCGTCCTCTTAGACAGGTTATTCATGCTCTAATGACCTTTTCTGCTGGGGCTGCTGTATGGGCTAAACTTGTATCTTCTCCTTGGTTGTCATCTGGAAATTTGTACTCGCAAGCTGATAGTTACTGGGTTGAAACACTTAGTTTTGCCGATGTAGCTTATCAAGGTTTAATAAAGTCTGAAACGTTAACTGATGCAGGCAAGCTTTTAGTTAGTACTTGTGTTGATAATTTACATTCAGTAGTTAAGGCAAGTCGAAGCAGTTTATGCTAAATCCTGAGAACTTTAGACAACCAGTAGTTTTTTTCGCTAACGGTATTGGCGATCACATTATCGCATTACCAGCTATTCGTGCGCTTTCTAACATCTTCTCAGGTCGCTTGTCGCTGATTGCCATACGTGAGGCATACACAGAAATTTTTTCAGATATTGTGTTTGAATCTGTATCGTTTATAGAAAATTTTGGATCGCCTGTTCACCTAATGCAGAAAATAGGATTAGCGTCATTTGATTATGAGGCATTAGCTGAACAGTCTAGTGGCTGCGACTTATTTATATCTCTTTGTCAATGGACTTCGCCGGACTTAGAACGTTTATTTGAAAAATTATCACCTCCATTTTCTGTGGGTTTCTTCCCTACATTTACTTATCACCTGTCAGATTTATCAGTTAATTCATTTGACACAATTTTTGGGGTAGCTCATTTACTCAATCCCAAAATTAAGATTGAAGATTTCAGTAATCCTCCCGCTATAGATCGAAAATATTTAAAGCTAGTCCACGATCTTAAATTTTCTATGTTCAAAAATAAATTACTTATTGTACATACAGATACTAAGCGAAGAAAAATGTGGTCAGCAGAAAATTTTTTGCAGACAATAGATAAATTTCTGTCATTTCGCACTGACTACATAGTTATTGTTGTAGGAGTTTTTAATGATTTACCCTTGGAGTCAGCATCTCACAAACAACGAATTTTTGATGTATGCGGTATTCCTCTTGGCTTGTCATTTGCCTTGCTAAGTATCGCTGACCTTTTCCTTGGTGTTGATTCCTGTATGCTTCACGCTGCTGACTTATTTCGTGTACCAGGAGTCGGTATTTTTGGCCCAACCGATCCCAAAGAGTGGGGCTTTCGGTTTGCCCCCCATAAACATATTACTTCTGATTCTATTACATCTATTACACCAGAACAGGTTATTGATGCTCTGATGTGCTTATGTTAGTTTACCAGCAAATTTTGAGTTTCTATTATCTAGAAGTAAATAATATATGTATCAACTTATTGAAGGGGTAAAAATAGTTCCAAGTTATAATGACATAATTTTGTCAGAGCGAGTTCTATTAAGTTCAGGAACAGAGGAAGCTAGTGTGTCAACAGATCGAGCTTCTATTCCTTACTGTAGTGATGCAATTCTTCCTCGATTACCGTGGCGAAAACCTACCGCAGTAGAACAACAAATACTTTTCAGCAGTCAACTTGAGAATTCATCAAATCTTTATGTAAGTCTTCTCAGTATTCCTCAAAATATTTTATGTCATCTTAATGATCTAAGTAGTGTAAAAGACCATAGAGAATTGAACTATGTTTTACAAAAAGATCAGGTAAAAAAAGGTATCAGTCTAATTCAGGAGCATATTGAAACGTTCCGTCTTCAAAGTGCAGACATAAATAAGTATGGAATTGGGTGGAATTCCCCTAACCAAATGACTGTAACTGTTGGTGCTGATAATTGCAAGGTTGGTCTTCACATTGATAATCAGCGTGGCTCATCGCTCCATCGTATCCTAATCAATTTTGGCTCTGAGCCACGATATTTTTTGTTCATCAATTTATCAATTCAGCAGCTTTATAGTTTGGTATTAGAAATTGATGGTAATGCAGTTAGTAAAACTTCGGGTAGTTCAAGAATTTGTATGGCATTCATGCAGTTTTTCCCAAATTATCCCGTTGTTAAATTAAGAGTAGATCCAGGAGAGGCTTATATAGCCCCCACAGAACATATTACTCATGATGGGTGTACGGAGGGAACAAATAGTCTTGATGTCTTTTTCACATTGCGAGCTATTTTTGATTACCAGCGTAGAGTACACCACCACGTTGTTATGTCCCGTTCTCCCCCACTCAATCCCTCAATCTAGATTACGCGAAACCTAAATAAGTAGACAGGAACATTGCAATATACCAGTTAAGGCTGGTCTAATTACTGAGAAAACAACACAGTAAAGATCATGGAAGAAAATTTTCTGCTATTGAGTGAGTTAGCAAAAAGAATATCGTATAAGCCAGGGTACAGCTTTTCAATCCGTCGAATAGATAACGAAAAAGCTTTTATTTCCCTTAGATGTCCATCATTACCTAATTCTCAAGAAAAGGGTGAAGAGGCTGGCTTAACAATTAATAACACAGTAAAATTGTCTGCCATCATAACATCGTCAGATGCCTTACACGCTTTTGCGAATCTTGTGGCAAGTTATGAACTTCATGAGGCAGCCGAATGGTTCAAGCTCGATGAGCGTCAAGTATTTCTTCCACATGGTTGGGGAGATGAATTTGGCGGCTTTAAGTGGGAAGACTTTATGAATCTTAATGGTAAGTTTCTTCGCGCTTTAAGGAACTTTATAAAACAGCCTAATAAGTCAAGTGTAGGGTCAAAAAATCATTAAGTGTCTTAGTAACGTAAGTTGCTAGTTATTAATTTTGACGGACTTTTCAAGTTGTAGGGTGCGTCAGATAACAAAAATTTGGATTTGATCTCTAAATTTCGGCTTCTGACGCACCCTACTAAACTGGAACTTCACGAAGCGGCAGAATGGTTTAAAGAACTTTATGGAGCCACTTAGTATATGAAAAAATATATTAAAAACTGGCGGATTACTCTAATAGTTTTAGTGTGGTTTACTAATGTTATTATAATTTTATATCACTTTGAATGGACTGGTTTTGGTAAGACATCTAACAAATCCGTATCTATAGAACAAGCCATAAATCCTAGAAATGGTGAAATTACAAATATCAAAAAAGAAACTGAGAATTTTATACCATATAAGACACTTTGGGATTGGCTAGTGCTAGCTAGCACATTGGCAATTCCATTAGTTATCCTTCGCTTTCAAAGTGTGGAAAAAGAGCGAGATACGCTCCGTGCTGATAATGCAAGGAATGAAACATCAGAAACATTGCGCGAGGAGGCAGTCAGAGCTTACCTTGACCGAATAGCGAATCTTTTAGTTCACCAAGAGTATCGAACAGAACTGTTTTTAAATCAAGATTGGAATAATTCAATCAATAATCCTATAAGAGAAATAGCTTGTGCAAATACATTGATGGTATTACGGAGGCTGAAAAACGATCCAGAACGACAAAATCAAATTTTATATTTTTTGAGAAGGACAACGCTTTGCAATTTTATCTTAGTAAACTCTAATCTCAGGGATATAAAACTGCCTAAAACTGATCTTAATAATGTTTGCCTTGCCAAAGCTGACTTAAGTAACGCTGATTTAACTGAAGCTAAACTTTCTGAAGCCGATCTTTCCGAAGCTATCCTCTTTAGAGCTAATCTTTCCAAAGCCAATCTCTCTAAAGTTAAATTTATTTCTGCCGATCTGAGTGCTGCTAATTTAAGTGGTGCCAATTTTAGTAGTCCTAAGTTCTCCAAAGCCGATCTTAGTAAAGCTATCCTTAATGATTCTCAGCTTTGTAATACGAACCTTAGTGGCGTTGATCTTAGTGACGCAAAGCTTAATAATGCAGATCTCAGTGGTGCAGATCTCAGTGGTGCAAAACTCAACAACACAAATCTCAGCGGTGCTATTCTTAAGAATGCCAATCTCACTAATGCCGATCTCAGCAGTGCTGATCTTAAAGATACAGATTTTACGGGTGCTAATCTCAATGGCGCTGTTTTCACTAATGCTGATTTACTCCAAGCTAAACTTACAGGTACAAAAAATATAATTCCAAAACAAGTAAAAAATGCCAAAAATTGGTATGAAGCTGAATACGATCTTGAGCTTCGGAATCAGCTGAACTTACCTGGAAAACCAATAGATTAACATAGGCTACCTATTTTTTTATAATGTATAAGTGCGATCGCAGTTTGTTTTTTCGGATGAGCGATCGAGTTATAGTCTATGACTTATCAAGTCCTCATCCAACCAGCAAAAATAGATATCACCTATTGCAAAATAGATGATTAATGTTAAGGCAATAGAGAATTTACAGAAAGTATTCCTATCTCAAATCCTTCGATCTCTAAAGGCAACGAATCCTGTAGCCCATAGTTTTGTTGCGTAGCATAATCTGCATCTTCGCCTTCTCCAAATGGCTGAGTATATTCCTCAATCTGTCGATCGAGGAGATTTACAATCCAGTAAATCGGAATGCCAGCGCGAGCATAAATGCGTTTCTTTAAAGAGCGATCGCGTTGAAGAGTTGTATCGGATACTTCCACCACAAGGGCAATATCTTCAGCACCCGGATGTCGATCTAGGTACTGTCGAGTATCTCCTCTAACAACCACCACATCCGGTTCTGGTTCGCTATCAAATAGTGCAATCGGTTCTTGCGAATCCACATACCATCCTGAAGGCAAAATGCTCTCGATCGCCATTCTGACAATGCGAGTTGCTGCTCTATGCGGGGGATTCTTTGGCATTTTGAAAACTAACCAGCCTTCTAACAATTCCACTGGATCTTCGTCCGTAAGAATGCCATTTTCAATCATACTATGATACCGATCTACGCTTAAGCGCCAAATCATATCTGAAGGAATTGCTGCACTCTCTAGGGATGACATGATAACGTTTCCGAATGTACTATTCCAAATTAAATATTTTTTAAACTTATTCTAAAGTAGCATAATTTTATCCAATTTTATAATAGCAAGACGATGACTTAACGATAGCAATTACC
>JBAVZX010001126.1:0-5812 GCA_049589015.1 Phormidium sp.
TATTAAAACCTACTGCCAACAAAACGGCAGAACCAAATCTGATGTATTGAGAGAGCTAATCAGGAAATTGAAAACGAATCAAAAGCCGTGCTAGAAGCACAGGGCTTGTATCCCATTTTTTCGGTCATCGGAGGCGGATATGCTGACGACCTCAAAGGTTTAGTTTATCGCCATTCCTTAGTTCATCGCGCCGCCAGCGAGATCTACCATCAGTATCATCTTTAATGCCAGACTAATGACAGAGGAACTTTTCAGGTTCCTTCTCGATAAACTATAAATTAGAGCAGGTTGCTGTAACCTGTAAAGGATAAACCGTGCTGCTATCCAAAGGTTTTGAAGTTGAAATGTACACCGGAACTCCACAAGGAGACATTGTGGGCCTTTCCGATCGCATTGTGGCAGACCTAGACGGATTTGTAAAAGAACCCGACAGTCGCAACGTCGAATATACTACCGCCCCCTTATGGTGCTACGATCGCTTACTCTGCGCTTTAGTCCGTCCCAGACAAAGACTCCGAGCCTACCTGCAACGTTTAGGCGATTATACCCTGATTCCCGGCAGTACCTTATCCTTGGGCGGAAGCAATGAATTTTGGCGTTCCGACCCGCAAAACCCCTACCATACTTACATAGAAAACACCTACGGCACCAAAGTCGTCACCGCCAGCATACACATCAACATCGGCATTTCCCAACCAGAATTACTCATGCGGGCAATTCGGATCATCCGCATGGAAGCACCACTCCTTCTCGCCCTTAGCGCCTCATCCCCATTCCTCGAAGGTCAACCGACAGGATATCATTCCACCCGTTGGGGACTTTTCCCCAAAACCCCCGCCCACGTTCCCATCTTTGAAAGTCACGCCCACTTCATTCGTTGGACAGAGGAACAGTTAGCCAAGGGAACAATGCAAAACGTCCGTCATCTCTGGTCATCCGTCCGTCCCAATGGTAACAATCGTCCGCACGACTTAAATCGTTTAGAACTGCGAATTTGTGATTTAGTAGTAGATCCCATTTCTCTTTTAGCCATCACCGCCCTGATCGAAGCCAGAATTTGGCAATTAATCCAAGATCCTACACTCGATCCTTTGGAAAAAAGCCAACTTTCCGCTGAAGATTTAGTCACACTCACCGACGCTAATGAAAACGCAGCCGCTAAATTGAGTTTAGATGCCCAACTCCGACATTGGAAAGATGGTCAACCAATATTGGCGCGAGATTGGATTGAACAAATTTACCAAGAAGTTTGGCCCTTCGCCAAACAGCGAGGCTTTAGCTGTTTCCTCTCCCCCCTGAAAAAAATCCTCCGCGAAGGCAACACCGCCCAAAAATGGTTAAACCAAATTGACCAAGGTTTAGAACCCCGCCAAGTTATCTCCCAAGCCATCCAAACCACCCTAATTCAAGAACATGAATTAGAAGACAAACTCTGTCAACTTTTAGTCGCCTAGTAGGAGCCGGGGAGCCGGGGAGCCGGGGAGCAGAAAAGAAAACTTAAAACTCAGAACTTATTCCCTAACTCAAAACTTTTCCCCAGTCCCCAGTCCCCCCAAAAGCTATCAGAATATTTAATCAATCGATCGCCATTCTCTTTGATTAATAAAAACTATTAAATGAGGGTAATTTGTCAGTAAAATTTGAAAAAGTAATGTTTAGAGATTAGTGCGATCGCACAAGCATAAAATACTCATGGCGAAAGTGGTTTTGGTAAACCCGCAAATCCCCCCCAATACAGGCAATATAGCCCGAACTTGTGCCGCTACAGGCACAGAACTCCATTTAGTAGGGCCTTTAGGGTTTGAAATTAGCGATCGTTACCTCAAAAGAGCAGGATTAGATTATTGGCCTTACGTAAAACTACACAATCACCAGTCCTGGTCAGAATTTCTCACCCAACACCAACAACTAGGAGGGCGATTAATTGGATTCACCACTTCAGGAAAAAGCAGTTATCTCAAACTACAATTCCAACCCGATGACTGGCTATTATTCGGTAGCGAAACCACAGGACTACCACCAGACATACTGGCAATCTGTACAGAAACAGTTTACATTCCCATGTCTGAGCCTGGTGTCCGTAGCTTGAATCTCTCCGTAAGCGTAGCAGCAGGGTTATTTGAAGCTAGGCGACAAGTTGGTTATTTAGAGTAACTAAAACCACTGCTCAGTCAATACCCCTTAATCACTGAGATCCCCATTCTCTCCTCGATCTCAGCTTACTAGATCCGAGTAAATATATAACTTAAGAAGCTCTTTGTCAACCGACTCTAAATTTACATATATTCATCTAAATATCCAAATTTATCGCCTAAAAACATCGAGCTAACTGAGCCATAAAAACAGCCTAAAACTATATCAGACTTATTGTTCAGGATAAAAGAATTGTTTATATCTAAGAAGATAAATTCCTTGATTTAGCATAAGAAATTTCTATTGTTCAAGGCATTGTTAGTCAGAGATCCAGCAATAGAGATTATTCATTTTTAGCAAAGTACTGTTCACAGAGGCAGAATATTGTAGTAAATTTCTAGCTTAACTGTTTTGCTTTCAGGCAGCGATTTTAGTAGTCATGGTTGAGCAAATCATATATTCTCAAACGCGCCAAATCAAGATTAGGCAAAGAAGCTAGACAGCTTTCTTTGAGCAGAGGGGACATTTAAGTACAAATCTTTGTTCTCCTTTTGTTCTGAGGGTGCTATAAATCTATGAAGTAAACAAAAAGCATCTACAACTGAACTAAGCTTTATGATTTACATAAATTTGCCAAAGTGCGATTTAGCCCTGAGTAATTCCTGGCACTCTAGTTCAGGAGAGTTCAACTTTATAGCCTGTTAAAGCAATATCAATGATTCACCGATTAGGGGTTATAATCAGCTAGCGCAAATTTATTAAGTCTTGTAAACTTGTCTAAATTGAAAAACCAAGGTAATCTGGCCTAAGCATCTTTACTGTCAGTGATCTGGATCAAAAGCAAATGTGATACCAATCACAGGTTGGTAAAGTTTGACAAGGCATCCATCAGGACAGTTAAACGCTAGTGAAAGTAGGAGGTCGTTTTTTGAAACGAGCATTGACGCGAAAGATTAATCCCATCCCTGCCTGTGCAGCAGATGATTGCTCAATGGTGGGATCTTTAAAGCCAATTCCACCAGAGGTAAACCGAAGAGCCCGCACCTCTGCGGCGATGATTGGCTTAGCTATTTCAATGGGTGCGTCTAGCGTCCTACTACCACGTCAGGGAGAAAGCGCGATCGCCGCTGAAGGAGCAAATGGTGCCGTATCATCGGTTACTTCAGCGATGACCGAAACAGAGGGCTCTCAAGAGGTTAAATCGGTCACAGCAGAAGCGCTAGCGCCAAAACCGCTGGTACATCAAATCCAAGAATCACCAACTACAGTGGTGAACTCGGAAAATCGGATTTCATCCCTAAATCACAACAGTGATGGAACCGAAAGCCAAAGTGCAACCATTGAGCAACCAGCAGTGGTGTCAGAAACACCTGACGTTGAAACCGCTACAACAAGTAGCGTCGATCAACTTTTACAAGTCAAACAAGCGGTAGCACTCGATCGTCTGAAAGAGTCATCGAACCGCTTGAGAAATAGTCTGGCGGAGTGGAAGTCTGAGGAGTCTTCTATTAAGTCATCAGTGCCTGTCAGTGAACCTACTGCACCAACAGTAGTTTCTCGGCAATTACAGCCTATTCTCGAATCATCTCCAGCTGTAGAACCAGTTTCCCCGCAATGGCAAGCTCAGGTAGCAGCAGTCAAGCCAACAGAAGTAACACAGGCAGAAACCAAGGCAGAGTTAGGGCAACAGCTACCAGTAGAAGAACCCACCGTTTCAGTAGTGTATCAAGTTAGACCAGGAGATACTATTGAAGCGATCGCTCGGAAATATGAAGTTTCCGTAGCTACCTTAGCAAAAGCAAACCAACTGGATAACCCTAATCGCATCCAAGTTGCCCAACAACTGAAAGTTCCCCAAAACACTGTTAGTGCTGTACCAATTAGCACCCAACAGCTGGGTACAAACTACTCAGAATTCCAGCCAATTTCACCCAATTTGGCTCCAGAAACTCAATTAAATAATTCGGCACCAAACTTGCCAGTGGTTTCAGCTTTGTTGCCGCAACAAACCCGTGAAAATGCACCAGCAGACGTGACAGCAGCTGCATTTCCACTCTCTCAAATAGGAACAGATGATGTCCCAGGTTGGGATCTCTCTGCAAATGAGCCAGTCAGAGAAACAATTTCGGCTCCCCCAGCAGGAAACAAATTCCTTTCTGCTAGCAAGTCAACTGGCGTGACTAATCAAAACAATTTATCGACCCAAACTCAAAACCATCAATTTGTTCTAGCAGAAAACGTTACCAACCAAGAAGCTAAGAATAGAACAAAACAGTATTCTAACCCTTACGTAGAGCGACTAAGGGCGGAAATTCTCCAACTGCGGTACAATGCACGGCAACAACCAGGTGCTCATCCGCCAGCAAATAATTCTTGGAATGGTAGAAGTACCACCCCACCAGCCGCCAACAGCAATAATTCAGCGGCTCAACTACGTGGCACAAACAACTACCCAGTAAATCCTGATTTCCGGCCTAACCAATATAACCAAGCTCTACAAGCAGAAATCCAAAGACGTGCTGAAGAAGCGCCAGCTAACTTACCTCGCACTTCTTACCAGATCCCACAAACCCCATCCACAAGGCGACAAGCGGTTGCTACAGCACCATTAGGCGTAGACCCCTATCAGCCTTACAACCAAAACGTACCTGGACGGACAGTAACTCCCGATTTACCACCAATCCAGAACCCGTATAATAACTATCCGGGCTATAACCAAGAGATGAATGGGTTTACGTGGCCAGCAAGAGGAGTACTCACCTCTGGTTATGGTTGGCGCTGGGGCAGAATGCACAGAGGGATTGATATTGCTGCTCCCACTGGCACACCAATTTTCGCCTCTGCTCCCGGAGTTGTCACTTATGCTCGTTGGAATTCGGGTGGCTACGGTAATTTAGTCCAAATCAGACACCCCGATGGTAGTATGACTTACTATGCTCACAACAGCCGGATTTTTGTCCAAGAAGGGCAAGTAATTGAACAAGGTCAAAATATTGCTGCTATGGGTAGCACCGGACGTAGCACTGGCCCTCACTTGCATTTTGAAATCCGTCCCGAAGGTCGGGGAGCCGTTAACCCAATGGCTTTCTTACCCCGAAAGTAAGACGTAATCCAAGCATCAGGTAGTTTGGTGCATCACTCTGTTACCAACTACCTGAATTAAATAAAATAATGCTTGCATTTTCTGAAAAGACTATGTTATATTAACAAAGGTCACTAAAAACAACAAGGCTCAGTAGCTCAGTTGGTTAGAGCACGGGACTCATAAGCCTGGGGTCGTTGGTTCAAATCCGACCTGAGCCATTTAGAAAGGTAAATATAACAAGGGTTTGCAGAAACCAGTTTTCTGTTTCAATATCAATTACTTTATTCTCAGAAAATGATTCTAAATTCATAAAAACTATTACCACTTTGATGGCACATTAGGGTGTAATTGATCCTCTTCCCATTTCAACGGATTAGTGTGAACATATTCTTGGATTCGCTGAAGAGATTCCTCATTGCGGATGATATGTTCGTAATAATTTCGTTGCCATAACCGTTTGTTGAATGGTTCCCACCCCAGATTTTTTACACCCCGAATATAATTCATTCGTTGTCATCGTTTTAAACCATTGCACAATCGTTGGTAGGGGCGCACCCGCGTGTGCGCCCTGAATCTGGGTGCGATCATCCTGGG
>JBAVZX010001127.1:0-2688 GCA_049589015.1 Phormidium sp.
ACCGTAGGGCATACGGTATTTCAAGCTTGTGGAGAAACTGTAAGACTCGTTAACACTTGTGTTAAAAAGCAGGTTTCAGTGAAGCAAGAATCTCCCGTCACAGCGTAGCTTGACGGGGGAGTGTCAAACCAATATTTTGCATATAATCTTGATTTGCTCTGCTCTCTTGGCTTTAAACTAGATGCAGAAAAGTGTAATCGCTGATACTATCATCAATAACCCCTTTTATACTGAATTGCCTGCCGAAGTGGGAAAACCGCTTTCTTAAGGTACGGCAAAGTGAAAGAACGGTTGCTTATTAAGTTTTATAATTTTTTCAACAGGGTAGATATTTAGAGTGGGAGATCTGTGTTCCAACGCTTGAAACAGGATTTTAAAAATGACCTGATTGCAGGTTTATTGGTAGTAATTCCCCTTGCTACCACTATTTGGTTGACGGTGACTATAGCAACTTGGGTAATTGATTTTCTCACCCGCATTCCCAAGTGGCTAAATCCTTTTGATGGATTGCATCCAATTTTAGTTGATTTGTTGGATCTCGCTGTGGGACTAGCTGTTCCGCTGTTGAGTATTTTGCTAATTGGTTTGATGGCGCGTAATATTGTCGGTCGTTGGTTTTTGGAGGTTGGCGAACGAATACTGCACGCAATTCCGTTAGCTGGATCTGTTTATAAAACGCTCAAACAATTACTAGAAACTGTATTGAAGGATAGTGGTAGTAAGTTTCGCCGGGTAATTTTGGTGGAGTACCCTAGACGGGGAATCTGGGCGATCGCTTTTGTTACAGGCACTCTCAGCAATGAGATGCAATCTCAGTTGTCCAATCAACCAATGCTGAGTATATTTATCCCAACTACACCCAACCCAACTACAGGTTGGTATGCAGTTGTTCGAGAAGATGAAGTGGTAGACTTGGGTATGTCGGTAGAAGAAGCCTTTAAGGTGATTATCTCTGGTGGTATCGTTAGCCCTAGTCCTTTAGCTCCCGCATCTCTTCCCAAGTTTCCCGAACGGCAGTTGGAAAGTTCTTTACCAGAAAGTAAACTGCAAGTCTTACCCGTAGAAGAATCTTAGGAGAAAGTTTTGCGTTTTTAGGGGCAGGTTTAGCAGATAGATCAGTCCTCACAACAGAAGAGTTAACAAAAAAAACCGCCCAAGAGAGAGTTTTGAGTTTTGAGTTAATAAATTTCCCCTTGTCTCCTTGTCCTGCTTTCCTAATTTCTCTATCTTGTACAAGAAGTTTATTGGCTACCTGCTATGTAAATTAGCTTTTCAGGAATCAACAAAAAAGGCAAAAATTAGTAATCACAGGAAATATTATGCAGTCTCGTCAAGTTGCGCGTGAATTGGCTTTACTGAGTTTATCTCAGATGCCGACAAATCCCGAAAAGATTTCGGAACAGGAAATTCCTGATTTTATTATTGCGGCGATCCGAACTTTGACTACTGAAGTTAAAGAAGCTTTGGAAGAAGCTGCTGGAGAATTACAACGTGCGGACGATCGCTTATTAAACAGCCAAACTCGCGCTGTGGATATCCAAAGTGCTAGAACGATGGTACAAGAAGCGATACAATTTGCTTCGCAAGCAATTAACCGCATGGGTAGTTCTGTGGAAATACCGGAATTTATTCAGCTGGCTAACCAAAAAGATGTTCGCAATTATGCTGAAGATATTGTGCGGAATATGATGGTTAAACGCCAGGAAGTTGATCAACTATTGACAGCAGCAATGGTAGATTGGCAATTGAATCGCTTAGCTAGGATCGATCGCGATATCCTGAGAATTGCTGTTTGTGAAATGCTGTTTTTAGGCATTCCTGAACGAATCGCAATCAATGAAGCTGTAGAATTAGCTAAACGTTACAGTGGTGAAGACGGTTACAGATTTATTAATGGAGTTTTACGTCGAGTCAGCGACAAACTCAAATCAGCAATTAGTAGTTGATAATTGATAATTGATCTAAGGTGATGGGGACAAAAGCGAGGGGGAATGGGAAAGGTTAAAGGGCTTGTTACAAAAATTCTCCTTTGGCTTTTTCCTTAATTCAAAAGCTGGATAAGTGTTTAGTGAATAAATGAAATGTAAGAGCTATGGTTTTTAACTGGTTTCGTCGTCAATATAACGATAAAGAAAAAGAAAAAGAACAAGAACAACAAAAAGAAATAACTCAGAAACAGCCAGAGATAACTCCGCCTCCAGAGCCAGAAATTGCGGAAGATTATCTGGCTTGGGCAAAAACTGCTTATAAAAATATTCAGGCTAAACAGAAGTCAGAAACAGCTACAGAAACTACTGTTCCCGCTGAAGAAACTGCACCGGAAACACCTGCATTAGAAACAGTTGCCAAAAGTGTTGTCACCGAAGAAACTGCACCGGAAACACCTGCATTAGAAACAGTTGCCGAAAGTGTTGTCACCGAAGAAACTGCACTAGAAACAACGGCAGAAACTAATGATCCTGTTGGGGAAGTGGAAGCATCGCCGGAAGAGGAAACTCCTGTTCAAGTTCCTTTTTGGGCAAAAGATGATCGCCAAGCTAGGTTAGAACGGTTAATAAATAATGCAATTGAAGAAGCAGAACCGGAAGTGTCACCTGGGGCGACGGTAACGACACCGGAAAAAACAATAGAGGAAATTCCTGATTTTGCTTTTGATGAAGGTTTTGTGTGGTCAGCGGAAATCTTAGC
>JBAVZX010001128.1:0-3891 GCA_049589015.1 Phormidium sp.
ATATAATCTGATGCACCTGCTTCGATACATTTTTCCCGATCGCCTTTCATCGCTTTCGCCGTTAAAGCAATCATTGGTAAATTTTGGAATTGTTCAATTTGCCGAATTGCCTGCATAGTTTCATAACCATCCATTTCCGGCATCATGATATCCATTAAGATTAAATCAAGGTCAGGGTGATTTTGTAAAACGGAGATTCCATCTCTACCATTTTCGGCATAAAGTACTTGCATTTGATGACTCTCCAACATACTGGTGAGGGCGAAAATATTCCGCACATCATCATCAACAATTAAAACTTTTTTACCCGCTAAAATTGGTTCATTTTGTTGTAATTGTTCCAACATTAAACGTTTAGGTGCGGGTAAATTAGCTTGGACTCGATGCAGGAATAATGCAGTTTCATCTAACAACCGTTCTGGCGATCGCACTCCCTTGACAATAATTGTGTCAGAAATGCGGCGCAACTCCGTTTCTTCTTGGTTAGAAAGTTCTTTTCCGGTGTAAACAATGATCGGTAAATAACCTAAATTTGCTTCTTGTTTGATTTGTTCAATTAATTCTAAACCGTTCATATCTGGTAATCCCAAATCTAGCACCAGACAATCAAAGCGCCCGGATTTTAGTGCTGCTAAAGCTTCTGCACCTGTACCAACAGCAGTGCTAGCAACATCACTATTACCGATTAATTCCATAATGCTTTGGCGTTGTACTTCGTCATCTTCTACGATCAGCAAATTTTTGACTGGACGTTCGACAAATTCTTTAATTGCTGCTAAGGCATTACCCAATGCTTCGCTACTAATCGGTTTTTGTAAATAAGCGATCGCACCTTGTTGTAAACTCCGCTGTTTCCCTTCTTCCACTGACATGATATGTACGGGAATATGGCGGGTGTTGGGGTCATGTTTTAAGCGATCGAGAATTGCCCAACCATCCATAATTGGCAGACGAATATCAAGGATAATTGCCGTTGGTTTGAATTCCCTCGCCATTGCTAAACCTTGATCGCCTCTTGTCGCCACTAATCCTTTAAAACCTTGTTCTTTGACCATATCTAATAAAATCCGGGCAAATTTTAGGTCATCTTCAACTATTAGGAGAGTGCGATCGCCGGGTTGGATTAGATCGCGATCGTCCTCAATTTCTCGGAACTGCATATTCACAGTTGGAGACTGAGAAACATTCACTTTTTCCCCAGATTCAGTATTTTTGCCAAGGAAAGAAACTAAGGGAGTAATTTTTTCCCTATTCTTTCGATCTTCACCATCTCGTCGATTTTTTACTCCCTCTTGAGATAGGTAAGTTTGTGGTAAATAAAGAGTAAATGTACTACCCTTGCCAACTTCACTGATCAGCTTGATTTCGCCACCCAATAACCGGGCAATTTCTCGACTAATAGATAAACCTAAACCCGTCCCGCCATACTTCCGACTCGTAGTACCATCTGCTTGTTGAAAAGCTTCAAAAATGATTTGTTGTTTCTCTGGAGGAATGCCAATTCCGGTATCAATAACTGCAAAAGCAATTACCATATTGGCATGGTTAAGACTTGCTATATCGGAACTCCAACCCTGATTTGCTACTCTTACATTTAAGCTAACTTGACCTTTTTCTGTAAACTTAAAGGCATTAGCTAAGAGGTTTTTCAATATTTGTTGTAGTCGCTTAGAATCGGTATAAATTCCTCTCGGTAATCCTGCGTCAAATTGGAGGATAAAATCCAGCTTTTTATCTTGAGCGATTTGCCGAAAATTTCTGTCAACGTGATTTTGTAATTCGGTAAATAAAGTCTGGTTAACTTCTACGGACATCGTACCAGACTCAATTTTAGCCAAGTCGAGAATATCGTTAATTAATCCCAACAAATCGTTACCCGCCGAATAAATTGTCCTGGCATATTCCACTTGTTTAGCCGAAAGGTTGCCCTCACCGTTGTCTGTTAAAAGTCGGGCTAAAATTAACAAACTATTCAGCGGTGTCCGTAATTCGTGAGACATATTTGCCAAGAATTCCGACTTATAGCGGGAAGTTAAAGCTAATTGTTCCGCTTTTTCTTCTAAAGAAATTCTCGCTTGTTCAATTTCGCGGTTTTTCCGCTCAACCTCCCGTTTTTGGGCTGCCAGTAACTCGGCTTTTTCTTCTAATTCTTCATTAGTTTGTTGCAGTTGTTCTTGTTGCCGTTTCAGTAACTCTTCGGAAGCTTGGAGAGTTTTTGCTTGTTGTTCTAAACGTTGATTAGTTTCGGTGAGTTCTTTTTGTTGACTGCGTAGTTCTTCCGCTAAAGATTGCGATTGTTTGAGTAATTCTTCTGTCCGCATACTGGCGGCGATCGTATTCAGTACAATTGCAATACTCTCAGTCAATTGATCGAAGAAAGTTAAGTGAATTTCACTAAAGCGGCGGAACGAAGCGAGTTCAATTACCGCCGTAACTTGCCCTTCAAATAACACAGGTAAAACCACCGCATTTAAAGGAGGCGCTTCACCCAAACCGGAATTAATTTTAATATAATCTCCGGGAACTTCCGTGATTAAAATTCGTTCTTTTTCTAACGCACATTGTCCAACTAAACCTTCGCCTAAATGGAAACGATTAGCTAAATTTTTGCGTTCCCGATAAGCGTAAGTGCTGAGTAATTTTAAGAAAGTCAGGTGATTTTCGCCATTTTCCATCAAGTAGAATACGCCATGTTGGGCGGAAACTAACGGCGCGAGTTCTGATAAAATCAGTTTGGAAACTGTTTCTAAATCTCGCTGACCTTGCAACATTCGGGTAAATTTGGCGAGATTAGTTTTCAACCAATCTTGTTCGGTATTCTTTTGGGTAGTTTCCCGCAAGTTGGCGATCATTTGGTTGATGTTATCTTTCAGGGCGGCGACTTCACCTTGGGCGGCGACAGCAATAGAACGAGTCAAGTCACCTTTTGTTACTGCTGTGGCAACTTCTGCGATCGCTCTCACCTGCGTAGTAAGATTAGCTGCAAGTTCATTCACATTGTCCGTTAACGCCCGCCAAGTTCCCGAAGCGCCAGGAACTTTCGCCTGTCCCCCTAATTTCCCTTCAATTCCCACTTCTCGTGCTACTGTTGTTACCTGATCGGCAAAAGTCGCCAAGGTATCGATCATTTCGTTGATCGTATCTGCCAGAGTTTCAATTTCTCCCTTCGCCTCCAGCATTAACTTGCGTTTCAAGTCGCCATTCGCCACCGCCGTTACGACTTTGGCAATACCCCGAACTTGGGCGGTTAAATTTCCCGCCATCGAATTCACACTATCCGTTAAATCTTTCCAAGTTCCCGCAACGCCTTTAACATCCGCTTGTCCGCCCAAAATTCCGTCCGTTCCCACTTCCCTCGCTACCCGTGTTACCTCCGACGCAAACGAGTTAAGTTGATCCACCATCACGTTGATCGTGTTTTTCAGATCGAGAATTTCCCCTTTCACATCAACGGTAATTTTCTTCGACAAGTCGCCATTCGCCACCGCCTTAGTAACTTCGGCAATGTTGCGGACTTGGGCGGTTAAATTTCCCGCCATCGAGTTTACATTGTCCGTGAGGTCTTTCCAAATTCCCGCTACCCCACGCACATAAGCTTGAACTCCCAGTTTCCCCTCGCTTCCCACCTCTCTGGCGACTCTTGTCACTTCCGATGCAAAGGCGGAAAGTTGATCCACCATCGTATTAATAGTGTTTTTCAACTCTAAAATTTCGCCTTTCACATCAACGGTAATTTTTTTCGACAAGTCGCCGTTTGCTACCGCCGTTGTCACTTCCGCAATGTTTCGCACTTGGGCAGTTAAACTACTTGCCATGAAGTTCACGCTGTCAGTTAAATCTTTCCAAGTTCCCGCAACTCCGCGAACTTCTGCTTGTACTCCCAGTTTTCCT
>JBAVZX010001129.1:0-1629 GCA_049589015.1 Phormidium sp.
GTTCAGAAGACTTGTTGACTATTAAAGAGATTAAAAAAGCGATATGCCTACGGCAGGCTACGCCAACTTCATTGACCAAGATTTTTAAGTTATGCTTAAATTGATGCTATTATCAACATCAATTTAAACATCAAGATAGTTATGCAAAATCAGACTGTCCGCACCACAATAAGTCTACCTGCGGAACTTTTAGCCGCAACTGATCGGATAGTCAGCCAAGGAAAAGCCAAGAGTCGCAATGAGTTTGTAGCGCAAGCACTTCTACATGAGCTTGAAGCACTTAAACGAGCAGAAATTGATGCTGAACTGATTGAAATGACACAAGACCCGGATTATCAAGCTCAAGTGCGAAAAATGGAGGCTGAGTTTGGAGTAGCGAGTTGGGAAGCTTTTCAATTGGGAGAATCCGCAGAATGAAACGGGGAGAAGTTTATGATGCTCAACTTGAACCTGTTGAAGGTTCTGAACAAGGGGGAACTCTTCCTGTGATCATCGTTAGTCGAGATGCAATCAATACGTATAGTCCTGTAGTTTTGGCTATTCCCTGTACTACTTATCAAACTGGTAAACGAGTTTATCCTACACAGGTATTAATTGCTGCGCCAGACGGTGGATTAACTAATGATTCGATCGCGATGGCAGATCAGGTAAGGGTGTTATCTAAAACTCGCTTACTGAGTTTACGAGGAATTCTTAGTAATGAAGCAATGATTTTGCTGAATCAAGCTTTGTTAATTGCGTTGGATTTGCCCGGTCAAGTTTAATTATATTTTTGTAAAGATGGGAGTGTGCGATCGCGGAATATCTTCAAAAGAACTAAAGCAAAAGCTGTTTGGAGAAAATTTTGACTGATTATATTGTTTGAAACCATTAACAGAGGGATTGTAATAAAAAGAGGTAGGCTATGAACCAGGTTATCGATTTAAAAAGACTCTACGAAATTGATGATTATCAATGGCTAGAAGAAACAGTAAACTTGCTTAAAAAACACCGATTTGAAGACCTAGATTTGGATAATTTAATTGAGGAGTTAGAGGATTTGGGAAGGGAAAAGAAAAATGCTGTAGCTAGCCTTTTAGAACAGGTTATCCGTCATTTATTATTACTGCAATATTGGAAAAGTGAATCTGAGTATAATGCAGTTCATTGGCAAGAAGAAATCTATAATTTTAGAATTCAATTGAAACGAAAAATTACTACCAATCTTCGTAATTATTTAGAGTCTGAATTGGATTCTATTTATAAAGATGCGTTAGGGTTTTTGAAAATCAAAACTCAAAATTCTGTTAGTTTACCCTCTGAATGTCCTTACTCGCTTGAGCAATTACTCGATATTGAGTGGTTGCCTTATTAAAGTTTTTTCTCTAAAAAGGGGAAGGAAAATTAATAATAACGCCTTGAGGAAAAAATGGAGACGTGCGATATGCCTCCGGCAGGCTACGCCAACGCCTGAAAGCAGAGCCAACGCAAGAGTGTATAATCAACCAAAGGTGAAAAATTACTCCAGTGACGAAAAAGCTAAATTTTTATCTTAATGGAGCTAGAAGACTCCCGTTACAACTACGTTTTAACGGGAGATGAATGGCGACCAACGTTTTTCAGAAGCGAAGCAAACATTAGGAATAGGTC
>JBAVZX010001130.1:0-5575 GCA_049589015.1 Phormidium sp.
TCCTCACGGGATAATTGTAGCAGCAAGGGAGTAAATTCTTCTGGGGGTAGTGAGAGTAGGCGATCAATTACAGATAAAAGTTCTGCATCTAATGAACCAAAACGTACTCGCAACAAGTTCTCCACCACCAAGCGTTCTCCCTCCTGCATTCCTTGCTGCATTCCTTGCTGCATTCCTTGCTGAATTCCTTGCTGCATTGCTTGTTCTCGATCTTGCTGATAAAGGGGTGCTAATCTCATAATTAACTCTCGATCTTCTTCGTCTTGAACTTGAACTTGATTTGCTTGCAAGTTTCTTTGCAAGTTGTATAACAATTCTAGCGCCGCTGCACGATATGGGTTATTAACAGGAAGTTTTTCTAAGTCATCAATTGCCTGTTTTTGCACGTTTCCTTTACCGAGAATTCTTAACCATAGCGTGTCTGTGGTAAGGGGTAATTGGTGAACTGCGATAATTGCACTCCGAAAATAGGATGGCATAAAATAGATTCCTGTTACCCAATTCTGATTAGGAATTGCACCAAATTGGGATAACAAATTGTTTGATGCTGTTGGAGTAATAATCCATAATTTTGGTAAGTCTGATTCTTGTAATCGAGTGTTATTTCGATTTGCTTCTCGGCGTAATTCACCTCTAACTTCTAATATTTTTAACAAACAATCTCCTATTTCTTCGTCGCTTGCTGCATTGCGATATGGTTCAAAAATGGAGATACTGGTTGCTAATCTTCCTAGTAAACCCAAATCTTCTGGAGGTGAGTTTTGCTGCTCACTGGGAGCAAACCAAACATCGATTTCTCTGACTTCTCCAGCTACTCTGCGCGGTGCTTGGACTACTCCGTAAGGTGTTAGTAATTTCTCTAAGTAATCTTTGGCAAATTGGTCGTGAATAAATCGGGTCATTGGGTGTAAATTTTGTGGGAAACTGCCCTGTTTATTAAATATTTTATCAGGTGCGTTGGCGTAGCCTGCCGTAGGCACATTGCCATTTTTTAATCCAACCTTTGCTTTTTCACAATTACTCAAATTCCGGCGACCACAAATCAGCAATTGCCAACTCCCAACCAGGTAATAAATCGGGAATAGTTAAAACATCACCATCAGTCAAAATTACCACATCTTGACCTAATCGATATACTTCAACAATATGCTTTTCTGGGTTAATTAAAATACCAATTCTTGTTCCCAAGCTGAGAAAGTCTTCAATCTTTTTTCTTAAAGATTTGAGACTATCACTTGGAGATTTTACTTCTACCATTAAATCAGGAGCTAATTCTGCAAAAGAACGGGGACTTTTCCGCAATCTTTCTGCTAAAACAAAAGATACATCAGGGGCGCGAAGATCTGAATTTGGTAGATTAAAACCAGCACTAGAACCAGTTACTCGCCCTAGCTTACGCGGTTTTACCCAGTTACCCAGCAGTCTTGCTGCCTCGGTTGCTACTTCTTCCGACTCATAACCTGATGGACTCATAACAATAATATTCCCTTCAACTAACTCCATGCGATAATCAGGGTATTCTGCTTGTAGTTTCTCCAGGTCTTTAATTGTTAAAGAGGACATAGAAACTCCTTTATTGATGATGTAATTTTTATAATTTTAAGCAGGATCTAATCCCAATTGATCTTCACTATTGCCAGAAATTTGCGCTGCTTCACATTGGTTGCAAAGTCCAAAAAACTCTAATGTGTGATAGAAAATCTTAAATTTGTAAGAATTGTGCAGTTGAGTTTCTAATTCTTGAACTGGACAGCGATCTAAAGAAATTGATTTGCCACATTCTAAACAGGTAAGATGGTGTTTGTCTTGGTGAACGCTGCTATAAAGTGATTCGCCGTTGGGTAACATTCGTACCTGAAGTGCGCCTTCTCGTTTCAACGCTTCTAAAGCGCGGTAAACTGTAGCCAAGCTCATGCCTTGGTTCTGACTTCGCAATTCTACATAGATATCCTGGGCGGAAATTGCTCGGTTGACGCTTTGGAGAAAATTTAATATTCTTTTTTGACTGCGTGTATGTTGTGTTTTCATTCGGATAATCCCAGTTTGAACCAGACTCGATGCCTTATTTCTACGCTATCTCAAATAGCTTAGTTATTAGATTAACCATCGGGAGTCGAGTACCACTCTAAAATAAAAAGGCTGGCACATTAACTATTATCGGTGAGGATAGGATAATGAAATATCATGCTCGCATCTATGTTACTCTGCGACCTTCGGTTTTAGACCCTGCTGGTGTGGCGGTGCAGTCGGGGTTAAAGCACATGGGTTATGAGAATGTGGAACAGGTGCGTATCGGAAAGTACATTGAACTAACTATCACTGCTGAGTCGGAAGATGCTGCGAAACAGCAGCTAGATATAATTTGCGATCGCTTATTAGCAAATGTGGTGATTGAGAATTATTGCTTTGAGTTGACAGAAATTTCTACTCCTGCGGAGGCGAAGGTATGAAGTTTGGGGTGTTAGTTTTTCCGGGTTCAAATTGCGATCGCGATGTCCTCTATGTTACTCGCGATTTGCTCAAACAACCAACGAGAATGGTTTGGCATGAGGAAACGGATATTTCGGATTTAGATGTGGTGGTAGTTCCGGGCGGTTTCAGCTACGGGGATTATTTGCGTTGTGGTGCGATCGCACGCTTCTCCCCGGTAATGCAAGCTACCGTAGAACACGCAAACAAAGGTAAGTTGGTGTTGGGTATTTGCAATGGTTTCCAAGTGCTAACTGAGGCGGGGTTGTTACCTGGGGCGTTGGTGAGAAATCGAGATTTGCATTTTATTTGCGATCGCATTCCCTTGCAAGTTGAACGCACAGATACACCTTGGACGCAATTATATCAAAAAGGAGAAGTGATTACTTTGCCGATCGCGCACGGCGAAGGAAACTACTACGCCGATGCTGATACTTTGGCACGTTTAGAAGATAACGGTCAAGTATTGTTCCGTTACGAAGGTGAAAATCCCAACGGTTCTTTAAATAATATTGCAGGTATTTGCAATGAAAAAGGAAATGTGCTAGGAATGATGCCCCACCCAGAAAGAGCATCAGATAAAATGTTAGGAGGAACGGACGGATTAAAGTTATTTGAAGCCTTGCTAAAAGTAGCAGCACCAGTCTAATTGTAGGGTGCGTTAGCGACAGCGTAACGCACCATCCCCCTAAACTTTTTGGAACCGCAGAGACACAGAGAACGCAGAGAAAAGAAAAGAGAGTGTTTTTGATAATTGATATCATATCTGTTTGATTACCCAAACCCTGTAGAGACGTTATATATAACGTCTCTACAGGGTTTGGCAATTATAATTAAGGATTGTTAGAGTATTTAGTTAACTCTTAAATTTCTCACTTCTTCCAAATTTAATCCTGTTGTTTGACTAATAGTTTGATCGTCTAATCCTACATCAATTAAGCGTTTAGCAATTTCCAGAGTTTTTTGATTAACCGCCTTTGTAATCGCATTTCGTTGATCGTGAATGTAAATTTCTCGCTTTTCTAAATCTTCCAATTCATTACGAGTTAGGTTGGCTTGATTAGCAATAGCAAAAGCTTTTTGAATTTCAGGAATTTCCCCTATTTCCTCTGGTACAGTTTCCAAACTCCTAGCGGTTTTTAGGAAATAAATCCATTTATCAGTTAGAGTTTCTAATTCATCCAAACTTTTGTTAAATTTGGGCAACTCCACAAACACTAATTCAATATCATAAATTGAATAATCAACCAAGTAATCTTGCTCTTTGAGAGCGAAACGAGAAATTACTTTATCCCAATTGGAAAACATTTCAAAATCGGTAATTGTTAAAGCGATTACCGGATTTAAAAGGTTATAATTTTCTCCTGAATCAAGTTGAATTGAATAAGCTTTAGCGGCGTTGTACAAAATCCGCTTTTCAAAACCTTCAACGTTCAAGACTTGCATTTCGATAATTACAGTTTTGTCGCCTGTAATTTTCGCTCTAACATCTAAGTAAGTATCTTTAATACCTCTAATTTTCGGTGCTAGATAAGGGTTGAGAATTTCTAAATCTTCAATGGTGGAATTACCATCATAAAGCAAAGCATTTAAGAAGCTGATTAAAATATCTTTGCTTTGTTCAGAACCGAAGATTTTCTTAAAAGCAAAGTCGGTTTTGGGGTTGATGAATCTCATTTTTTATTCTCCAATCTTGCCATAATATCCTTAATACAAAACCCTGTAGAGACGTTATATATAACGTCTCTACATTATGGGTAAAACCGGACAATAATATAAAAAATTGATTGAATTAATTTCTCTCAACTTTTTGCCTCTCCTTCTGATGAAATTGCTAACTCTGATAACCGCTGCACAAATTCTTGATGTTCTCCGGTTTTCAATCCTTGTTGCAATTTAGCTATCACTTCAGCTAATTTACCCTCTAACAACGCTGATACCGCTAACCATAAACCAGGGAAAACTTGACTGCAAATCACTCCATCTGCATTCGGTTTTACAAGTATATATTCGCCTTGATTTAATCTAAACCAGTCAAATTTTTGGTTATGAATTCGCCATACTAAATACTCTTGTACCCGGTTGCGACGGTAAACTTTTAACTTATCATGTAAATCATAAGAGGCACTACTAGCTGCTATTTCCACAATTAATTCTGGCGCACCTTCTACATAGTCATCATCACTAATTCTAGACTGTCCACCTACATCTATTCGCAGCATTGCATCTGGTTGCGGTTCGTTATCTTCATCGAGACGAACGGTGGTATTATCTAGTAAATCAACTCCAGGGGTAGCAGCAATATAAGCTGCTAACCAACCCATTATGTAACCATGAGGTTGACCATGACTTTTAGCTCTTACTGCTGATGCCATATATACCACTCCTTCTATTAATTCTGCTTTTTTAATCTGGGGCATAGCCTCATAACGCCGTTCAAATTCATGGCGTGTTAATCTGTCCCCACTTTCTAAGGGTGGTATTTCAAAGATTGGCTGGTTAAGTGTTTTGGTTGACATATTTTTTATCCCTCAATTATCAAACGATTTTAAACGCCAATAGTCAAGGTTAGGTGATTAAATTCTCAACTATCGCTGTAAAGTCGGTTTTAGGATTGATGAATCTCATTGTTCATCCTCAAAAATTTGCAGTTGAGTAACCAATTGCGAAAAATTGCTTCTACAATTTTTAATTAGGGCTAATCTTATTTTTACTCTATGCCACTCGATCCAGCAAAGTTACACGGGCGACTGTTTACCTGCGGCGGTTTAATTACTGTTGGGGCTCTTTGTGCAGGTGCGATCGCATCTGTTCTAACAGGTGGAACAAGCACCGCTTTGACTACAGCAGCATCCATTTTACCGGGGGTAGCGGGGAGTATTCTCGCCAGCGATTATTTTGAGATTGCCAAGAGGTTTCGTCCTTCGGCGGATGTGTTACGCAACCATGATTTAAGTAAGGCGGTGGGGATGGCGATCGCAATTGTCATCCTTAACACTGCTAAAAATAAAGATGATTGGACAAAAACGCGCTTGAAAGCACTGGCAGATAAAGCTGTTAAATTCTGGGTTAATTATACCATAGAAAGCGATAGTAAATATTTAGG
>JBAVZX010001131.1:0-4068 GCA_049589015.1 Phormidium sp.
ACATTTAGTAGGTTGAAATTTATAAATTGTTACCAAATCTTGATGCAGGGTTAAAAAATACTAAAAACTTGTCCCTATAATCCATCTTTGGTTAGATGATAAAAGAAGGAGTAATAAAGGAACTACCCTGAGAAAAAATTCTCCGATAATGCTTATGAGTAAAGGATTGAGTTGATTTCGTACCTGGTTTATCAAAAGAAAAAGCAACTACAACGTTGTTTTAAGAGTGCTTAATAATCACCTGTTTCAACAGTTTTGTGACTGAAAATATGGGGGATTTAAGCCAAAGATAAACAAGGCTTACAGAATTTATGCAGAGAAAAAATAGCAACGGAATTCTGTAAAAAAAAACAAGCAAAACCTAGTGGCTAACAAAGGTTTGAGATAATGACTACAAGAACTTATGCAACGATCGACGGTAACGAAGCAGTAGCTTATGTCGCTTACCGTTTAAATGAAGTAATTGCCATTTATCCGATTACACCTTCTTCACCGATGGCAGAATGGGCGGATGCGTGGACATCAGAGAATAAACCCAACATTTGGGGAACATTGCCATCAGTAGTAGAAATGCAAAGCGAAGGTGGCGTTGCTGGTGCAGTTCACGGGGCGCTACAAACAGGCTCATTAACAACAACATTCACGGCATCTCAGGGATTATTATTAATGATCCCCAATATGTATAAAATTGCTGGGGAATTAACACCTACAGTATTTCATATTGCCGCCCGTAGTTTAGCTGCCCAAGGACTTTCTATTTTTGGCGATCATAGCGATGTGATGTCAGCGCGTGCCACAGGCTTTGCCATGTTGTGTTCGGCATCAGTGCAAGAAGCGCATGATTTCGCCTTAATTTCCACCACAGCTAGTTTAGAATCTCGGATTCCTTTTTTACACTTCTTTGATGGTTTCCGCACTTCCCACGAAGTTCAAAAAGTGGAATTGTTGACCGAAGATGATCTGCGATCGCTAGTTCCCGATGAGTTAGTATTTGCTCATCGTGAAAGAGCATTAACTCCCGATCGTCCAGTATTAAGAGGAACCGCTCAAAACCCTGATGTTTACTTCCAAGCAAGGGAAACAGTTAACCCATTTTATACAGCTTGTGTAGACATTACTCAAAAGGCAATGGATGAATTTGCCAAACTAACTGGACGGCAATATCAACTCTATGAATATCACGGCGATCCCACAGCGGAACGAGTGATTATTTTAATGGGTTCTGGTTGCGAAGCTGCCCATGAAACCGCCGACTATCTCAACAATTTAGGCGAAAAAGTTGGGGTACTGAAAGTTAGATTGTATCGTCCATTTGATGCCAAACGTTTGGTAGAAGCATTACCCGAAACAGTTAAGAGTATTGCAGTTTTAGACCGTTGTAAAGAACCGGGCGCAAGCGGTGAACCTCTCTATTTGGATGTCATTACTGCCTTAAGCGAACAAAATCGTACTAGCATTAAAGTAGTCGGTGGACGCTACGGTTTATCATCCAAAGAATTCACCCCAGCGATGATTAAAGCCGTATTTGATAATCTCGCTGTTGCCGAACTGAAGAATCATTTTACAGTGGGAATTAACGACGATGTTACCCACACCAGCTTAGCTTACGATCCATTCTTCAACATCGAACCAGACAGCGTAGTTCGGGCTGTATTCTATGGTTTAGGTGCAGATGGAACCGTCGGCGCAAACAAAAACTCAATCAAAATTATTGGGGAAGAAACTGACAACTACGCCCAAGGTTATTTTGTTTACGACTCGAAGAAATCTGGCTCAGTAACAGTGTCTCACTTGCGCTTTGGGCCAAATCCAATTCGCTCAATTTATCTAGTCAGCCAAGCGAATTTTGTTGCTTGTCACCAATGGGGATTTTTAGAACAGTTTGAAATGTTGCATATTGCCAAGCCTGGGGCAACATTCCTGTTAAATAGTCCTTATAGCACCGAAGAAGTTTGGAGTAAGTTACCTCGATCGGTCCAAGAAACCATCATCAACAAAAAACTGAAATTATTCGTTACTGATGCCAACAAAGTTGCTAGAGAAAGCGGCATGGCAGGAAGGATTAATACAGTAATGCAAGTTTGTTTCTTTGCCCTGTCGGGAGTGTTACCCAGAGAAGAAGCGATCGCCCAAATCAAAAAATCCGTTAAGAAAACTTACGGTAAGAAAGGGCCAGAAATTGTCGAGAAAAACATGAAAGCGATCGACAATAGTCTGGAAAATCTCTTTGAAGTAAAAGTTCCCGATCAAGTCGATAGCGAAATTAACATACGTCCGCCTGTACCTGATGCTGCACCTGCATTTGTGCGCGAAGTATTAGGAGAAATAATTGCTAAACGAGGCGATGAACTTCCGGTTAGTGCTTTGCCAGTTGATGGTACTTATCCCACCGGAACATCGAAATGGGAAAAACGCAACATTTGCGAAGAAATTCCCGTTTGGGACCCTGATGTTTGCGTGCAATGTGGTAAGTGTGTGATGGTATGTCCACACAGCGTAATTCGCAGTAAAGTTTACGAACCAAGCGAACTAGAAAACGCCCCGGAAACCTTCAAGAGCACCAACGCTAAAGACCACGATTGGAAAGGCTTAAAATTCACCATTCAAGTAGCACCAGAAGATTGTACAGGTTGCGGTGTTTGTGTGGATATTTGCCCAGCTAAGAATAAATCCCAACCCAAATTGAAAGCAATTAATATGGCAGAACAATTGCCATTAAGAGAACCAGAACGGGAAAATTGGGATTACTTCTTAAGCTTGCCAAATCCTGACCGTCGGGAATTGAAGTTGGGAAAAATTGGTCAACAACAAATGCAAGAACCGTTGTTTGAATTCTCAGGCGCTTGCGGCGGTTGTGGTGAAACACCTTACTTAAAATTAGTAAGTCAGTTATTTGGCGATCGCATGGTAGTTGCCAACGCCACAGGTTGTTCCTCAATTTATGGTGGAAACTTACCCACAACACCTTGGACACACAATGCCGAAGGACGAGGCCCAGCTTGGTCAAATTCCCTGTTTGAAGATAACGCCGAATTTGGCTTAGGTTTCCGAGTATCGATCGACAAACAAACCGAATTTGCCGCCGAATTACTAAAGAAATTAGCCAGCGAAATAGGCGAAACTTTAGTAACCGAAATCCTCAACAACGAACAAAAGAACGAAGCCGACATTTGGGAACAACGGGAAAAAGTTGCCGCCCTCAAACAACGCTTAGAAGAAGTAATCAATTCTGCATCGGACAACAGCGTTAAAGCTCAAGCAAAACAACTGAAATCCCTCGCAGATTATCTCGTCAAAAAGAGCGTTTGGATCATCGGTGGAGACGGTTGGGCCTATGATATTGGTTACGGCGGATTAGACCATGTAATTGCTAGCGGACGTAACGTAAATATCCTAGTTTTGGACACCGAAGTTTACTCAAATACTGGTGGACAAATGTCCAAAGCAACCCCGCGTGGTGCAGTAGCAAAATTCGCCGCTGCTGGTAAACCTGCTGCTAAGAAAGACCTCGGTTTAATTGCGATGACTTACGGCAATGTTTACGTTGCAAACGTCGCAATGGGCGCAAAAGATGAACATACATTGAAAGCTTTCTTAGAAGCAGAAGCTTACGACGGCCCATCATTAATTATTGCCTACTCTCACTGCATCGCTCATGGAATTAACATGACCACCGGAATGCAGCAACAAAAAGCAGCAGTAGAATCAGGTGCTAAACTGTTGTATCGTTACAATCCAGAACGAGCAATTAAAGGTGAAAATCCCCTGCAATTAGACAGTCGTTCCCCGAAAATTCCCATCGAGCAATATATGTATGCCGAAACCCGGTTTAAGATGCTAACAGCTAGCAAACCGGAACAAGCAAAACGGCTACTTAAAGAAGCACAACAAGACGTAAATTCTCGTTGGGAAATGTATCAATATATGGCTTCCCGCCAATGGCATCCTGCTAACGGTAACGGTCATAAAGGTGATAGCAAAAACGGTGAAAGTTCCGACACAGGCGAGGAAACAACAGGCGGAAAACCCGAAGCGTTAAAAAGTTAATTAGAAGGCAGGGGGTAGGGG
>JBAVZX010001132.1:0-2486 GCA_049589015.1 Phormidium sp.
TAACACTTGAACCCATTATACATTAAAGTTAAAAACTAGATTTAACTTGGACTGCGGTTAAAACCGCGGGCGTGCGTTTCATCCCCATATCTAAAGCTAGGGGCTTTCACTCACGTTTTTCGGTAAAATTGAGGAAATTATAAATCCTTGATAAAATTGGGTCAAAACTCTTTACATGGAAGGGATAAATAGGTTTTGATAGAATTAGCTAAAAAAGGTTGTGGGAATATGAACAAAAAACTCTTGGCTCTATTTGCTGTTAGTCTCTCTGTAGAACTGATTATTGTCCCTAGTCTTTTCACTAGTGTGAATGCGGAATCCAACTCAAACAATCAATCGCAAACTATACAGAGCAGTTTAACGACTGATGTAACTTTTGAGCCTCCAGGAAGCGGAAAACCAGATGACACGGCTGGTGGCGCATCTCGTGGCGGTGGATGTCCACAAGAGGTAATATCTATAGGCGGATGCGTAATTCCACTGATGCCCACTAATAAAGAAGGGTTAACCACAACAAGTCGTCCGACGTTCTTTATTTATATACCGGAAAATTCGGCAAAAGAGGTATTTTTTAGTTTGGTAGATGAGAATAATAAAAATCATTACCAGACGAAAATTAGGCTGACTGGTAAATCAGGAATTATTCAGTTTACGCTGCCAGAAAATGCGCCACCTTTAGAAGTTGGGAAGAATTATCGCTGGGCTTTTATTGTGATTGGGGAACAAGGACTCAGACCAGATAGCCCAGGTGTTCAAGGGAGAATTCGGCGCATTGAGCCAAACGCAACATTACAGACTCAGCTACAAAATGTTACACCAATAGAACGTGCAGCTTTGTATGGCAAAAATGGGATTTGGCATGAAACTTTAGCTAGTTTAGCTGAAGCGAGAAAATTGCAGCCAAATGATGCCAATTTGGTCAATAAGTGGGAACAATTGTTAAAATCTGTAGGGTTAGATGCGATCGCCTCCCAGCCATTGTTAAACTAGCCTCTATTATTCCAGAGTGCTGAATATTCCAGGGTGCTGAAAAATCAATGTGGCTAAAACTCAAAAAGCGAATTGGACAATGGGGCGGGTTACTAATTATTGCCCCTGGTGTAGCTGGATTAGTTATAGCCACAAATTCTTTAGGGATATTTCAACTTTTAGAATGGGCTACGTTCGATCAATTTTTTCGCCTCCGCCCTCCTAGACCAAGCGATCAACACATTGTAATTATTACTATTGATGAATCAGATATTACTAAAGCTGGACAATGGCCGATTTCTGATGCAGTTTTAGCGAAATTAATTGAAAAAGTAAAAGGTCAAAAACCAGAGGCTATTGGTTTAGATATTTATCGGGATTTGCCAGTACCGCCAGGTAATTCCGAGTTAACTCAAGTATTTGAATCTACCCCTAACTTAATTGGGGTAGAAAAAATCGTCGGAAGTACTGTTGCGCCACCACCAAGTTTAAGCAAATTAGGACAAGTAGGAATTGCGGATTTAGTATTAGATGCTGATGGTAAAGTGCGGCGAGGTTTGCTATCAGTAAAAACTGATGATGGACAAGTGCATCTCAGTTTGGGAACTAAGCTAGCTTTGATTTATTTGGAAAAAAAAGGCATTAAACTCGAGGCAATCGATCGAGATAAAAAGCATTTACAATTAGGTGAAGCGGTAGTTGTTCCTTTTACCGGAAGTCAAGGCTATTATATCCGGGCTAATTGGGGTGGTTATCAAATTATTCTCAACTATCGCGGCACAATAAATAGCTTTGATACTGTCTCAATGACAGAGGTTTTAAATGACCTATTTCCGCCGGATAAATTGCGCGATCGCATAGTCTTAATCGGTCATATTGGCACTAGCTTTAATGACCTGTTTTTCACTCCTTACAGTAGTAGTTTCTTTACTAGTCCCCAACAAATGCCCGGAGTAGTAATTCATGCTAATATAGCTAGCCAAATTATCAGTGCTGCTGGGGGCGAGTATCCTTTCTTTCGCTACTTATCGCTATCAGCAGAAATTTTGTGGGTTTTATTTTGGTCTTTAATTGGTGGGGGAACTAGTTGGAGTTTACTCAGAGTAACTAAGCTACAAAATCACAGTATTTTACCGCAATGGTTAATTAATATTATTGCAATTTTTTTATGGGGAATAATTCTGATTATTAGCAGTTATTTAGCTTTCTTAAATGCCTGGTTGTTGCCTGTTATTTCTCCCTTGGCAGCCTTAATCTTTTCAGCAATGGCTAGTATTATTTACCGGAATTTGGAATTGCAATATTTAGTGAATTTGGATAGTCTAACTCAGGTAGCCAATCGTCGTTACTTTGATGAATCTTTGCAGCATCAATGGGGATTAATGGCAGAAGAAATGAAGTTTATTTCTCTAATTATTTGTGATGTTGATTATTTTAAAAACTATAATGATACATACGGGCATCCAGCAGGAGATAAATGTTTGCGACAAGTGGCTAGAGCGATCGCAACAGTAATT
>JBAVZX010001133.1:0-2806 GCA_049589015.1 Phormidium sp.
GGCGTAATCTATTCCGCCTACAAGTAAGACTGTATAAAGCTATTCGAGCCAATGACCTGCGGAAAGCTAAGTCATTAACGAAGCTAATTCTGAAGTCTAGAGCAGCAAGATTACTGGCAATCCGTCAAGTAACACAGCTTAATGCAGGGAAAAGAACCCCCGGTATTGACGGCAAAGCGTCCCTGACACATCAGGAACGCCTAGATTTGAGCCAAAGACTCAAAGTGAATGTTAACACCTGGAAGCACCAAGGGCTGAGAGAAATTCCCATACCAAAAAAAGATGGGTCAACCCGAATATTAAAAGTGCCTACTATAGACGATAGAGCTTGGCAGTGCCTAGTGAAATACGCTATAGAACCTGCACATGAGGCAACATTCCACGAAAGAAGCTACGGGTTCAGAGCAGGCAGAGCGGCGCATGACGCTCAAAAAATGATGTTCCAGAACCTAAACTCTAAAGTAAATGGAATCACCAAGAGAGTCATTGAACTAGAAATCGAAAAATGCTTTGACCGAATAAATCACACCGCCATAATGGACAGACTCATAGCCCCATTGGGCATCCGCAATGGATTATTCCGTTGTCTGAAAGCAGGAGTAAACCCAGAGTTCCCAGAACAGGGAACGCCCCAAGGCGGAGTAGTTAGCCCACTGCTAGCGAATATTGCATTAAACGGTATCGAAGACATACACCAATCAGTAAGATACGCCGACGATATGGTGTTCATACTGAAACCTAAAGATGACGCTCAAAAGATACTTGAGGAAATCGGTCAGTTCCTTGCTCAAAGAGGAATGAAGGTTAGTGAAAAGAAGACAAGAGTAACCGCAGCGACAGATGGATTTGACTTTTTAGGATGGCACTTCAAAGTGCAAAAGAACGGAAAGTTTCGGAGTCAGCCCTCAGTGGAAAACTTCAAAAAGTTCCGAGATAAAGTCAAGAAAATCGTCAATAACTCGAATTATGGGGCAAAGGTGAAAGCCACAAAAATGGCACCTATTGTCAGAGGTTGGAGAAATTACCACCAGTTCTGTTAGTTAGATGGGTCACGTTTTAGTTTATGGTTCATCAACAATAGAGCTTGGACGGTATTCAACAAAGAAAGCAAGCTTAACCGACATCAGGTAAATGACCTGATTGTAAAAGCTTTCCCGGCCATTCCTTGTCACGAAAACAAATTCGTAAATGTCAAAGGGGATAAGTCACCTTTCGATGGAGATATCACGTACTGGTCAAAGCGCAATAGCACGCTATATGACGGTACGACCTCAAAGATGCTCAAAAAGCAAAACCATACTTGTGGATACTGTGGGCTTCTCTTTATCGGAGAAGAAAAAGTACATCTACACCATAAAGACGGTAATCATAACAACTGGAAAGTTAACAACTTGACGGTAGTTCATGAAAGCTGTCACGATTATATCCACACGAGCAATTAAGATTGTCGGGAGCCGTGTGCAGGGAAACCCGCACGCACGGATCTAAAGGAGAGGGACGGGAGGTAATACTCCCTCTCGACTCCACCAATCGAAATAGCAATACCATCCAAGGAAATAGCGATGATCGGAAGGATTTGGCAAAAAATAGTGCAGTTTTTTCAGAGATTATTTGGGCAAAGCCGGAGTAAAAGATCCAAATCCGACCTTAAAGCTATAAAAAAGCAGATTCAACCGCCAAAACCCTTAGAAAATGCTGATTACGAGTTTTTGTTCATGCAGCTACTAGAAGGGATAGCTCATGGTTGGCAACAACCAAAAGTGGAAAAATTTTTCGCAGAATTAGACGATCGCACCACCGAAGCACAATGGGTACAATGGATACGTGGCTTTGGCGAAAAATTACTCGCCTCACCTGCACCAAACCAAGAATTAGCCTTGCGAATGCTAGCATTAAGTGAAATAGGTTGCGGAGAAATTGGCGATACAGCAGGTGAAATTGGTTTACAGTTATTACAAAGACAGGAAAAACCATTAATAGAAACACCAGAAAGCTATAACCATTCTTCTACTCTTTTTCTTGCTGTTGATGAAGCAGGTAACTTCGGCGATCAACCTCAAACTATCTCCTTAGAACAACTTTGGGAGTTGTTACAACAAGACCCAGAGTTAGTCCAACAAATGGCAACATTACTGCAAATTAATACAGATAATCCAGAAGAAATTATTCGAGTTTTAATGAATCAATCCAGTGGGGCTTCTATGGATGAAATGTAAGAAGTTTCCACTGAAAATTGACTCCTAGTTTTCTATTCTGGTAAACCCACAAGATTGCCTGTACCGGGAATTACTTTTCCCATGCAATAAGCAGAAATATTTTGTGATTCAAACCATTTAATAGTTGCTTCTTCTTGCTCTGGGTTTACCAAAACTACAAATCCAATCCCCATATTAAAAGTTTCAAACATCCCTTGAAGATTAACTTTACCAGCAGCAGCTAACCAATCAAAAATTGGTAAAACGTTCCAACTGTTGGGAATAATTTCAATTGATTGATCGGCACCAAGACACCGAGGCAAATTTTCTGGTAAACCTCCACCTGTAATATGAGCCATGCCATGAATTTCGATTCCAGATGACCTGGCAGCTAATACAGGTTTCACATAAATTTGAGTTGGAGTTAATAAAATTTCTCCTAAAGTTTTACCGCCTAATTGTTCTGGGCGATCGCTCCAATTAAAACCGCCATCACTGACAATTTTTCGCACCAAACTAAAACCATTACTGTGGATACCTTGAGAAGCCAAAGCGATCGCCACATCCCCAACTTCCACCTTTGAACCTGACAAAAGTTGGCTTTTTTCCAC
>JBAVZX010001134.1:0-2185 GCA_049589015.1 Phormidium sp.
AATAACCACTTATATTAACTCCCAAACTTCTCCCAGCATAGCCAATAATCGCCATCCCAAAAACCAAATCAGGCAATCCCCAAAGAGAAACAGTCCGAGTAGAAAGCCAAAATTGACTACTAATAGGTTTCAGCAGCACAAAATCCAAAGTCCCATCTTGAACCTGTTGGACAATCTTATTCAAATTAGGAGCTAAAACAGTGCTAGAAAAACCCTGCAACAAAGTAAATATTCCCAATACAATTAAAGCCTCTTCCCAAGACCAACCAGCAAATTTATAACCAGTGCGATAAAACAAAAACAACCCAAATAAACTACCCAGTAAATTTCCCAAACTACTTAAACTTGCTAACAGAAAGTTTACTCGATATTCTATCTCAGCTGCGATCGCAGCCCCCCAAAACAACCCCAAAACCCTCAAATACCTTCCCATATTTTAGATTCAACCTCAAGCACCCATCCCCGAATATCTTTTCAAACCCCTACGCCACAGCCAACGATTCAGAATAAAAAATATCACACACCAACCCAACATAGCCAAAAAACCCCTCCCCACATCCACAGGCAAACCTACAAGTAATGCAGCCGGAAAATACAAAATATAAGGAAAAGGAGTCCATAAAACAAAATCTCGTATTTGTGACGGAAAAACCTCCAAAGGAGCAACAATACCCGACAAAAATAGAAAAAACAAAAACCAAATTTGCTCTAACGCCGTAGCTCTTTCGATCCAAAAAGAAAACATCGCCAAAGTATATTGAATCAAAAAACGTAAGATAAAAGCCAATATTACAGCCAATAAAAATAACAACCCAATGCCAAAACTAGGCAACCAAAAAGCCTGCGGGTAAAGCACAAAAAACAATACCACTAAAATCAAAATAAACGGCAACCGCGCCAACCTTTCAGCAAGATGAGATGCAAAATGATGCCAACCAGGGTCTAAAGGCTGCAAAAGTAACGGAGACAAAGTTCCTTGCACCACCTGTTTCTCAAATTCAAAAATCACCCAAACTACAGTAAGTTGTCTAACAACAAAAGCAGCAATAAAATAACGAGCAAAATCCAAAGGTGAAAGACCAAAACCTCCACCTTCCGCCGCTTCCATCCAAATTCCCATTAAAATTAGCGGCAAAGAACCAGACAGAACCCACAGCAAAAGTTCAGCCCGATACTCCAACATATAAGCATAATAAACCAAAAGCAACGCCCTAGCCTTGCGGAAAAATCCCCTCATGAAACCACCCCAGCCCGAAAAATTCGCCCAATAACCTCTTCAATAGGCGGTTCAGTCACCGTTAAATCCAGCACCTCCAACTCAGCCAAAATCCGCGCCACAGAACGAGTCAGAGCATCACGTTGCACCAAAAAACGAACTGAACGACCTTCCACAGCCTCCAACTCCCCATAATCCTGCAACTGCGCCTCCGACAAACACTCACTTAGCTCAACTTTCACCTCTCGATAAGGAGCAAAGCGTTCCAGCAGCCCTTCCAAGCTACCATCATAAACCAACTGCCCTTGGTGAATCACAATCACACGCTCACAAAGCGCCGTAATATCAGCCATATAATGACTAGTCAGCAGAATAGTCGCCTGATATCTTCGGTTATACTCCCGCAAAAAATCCCGCACCCCCACCTGTGCATTCACATCAAGCCCCAAAGTAGGCTCATCCAAAAACAAAACCTGCGGTTGATGCAAAAGAGCAGCTAACAACTCAGCTTTCATCCTTTCACCCAGCGACAACTTTCGCACAGGCTGATTCAACTTATCCTCAAGCGCCAATAACTCAGTCAGTTCCCCCACCCGGTAACGAAACTCTTTATCTGAAATCCCATAAACCGCCGCATTAATCCTCAGAGAATCCAGCGCAGGTAAATCCCAAATCAACTGCTGCTTTTGTCCCATCACCAAAGTAATTTTTTGCAGAAAAGACTCTTCCCGCCGAAAAGGAACATACCCAGCAACTTTCACCTTACCCGAAGAAGGATGAATTAACCCCGTCAGCATTTTTAAAGTAGTAGTTTTACCCGCACCATTTGGCCCTAAAAATCCCACTATTTCACCAGCATTAATCTGAAAAGAAACCTCTTGAACTGCTTTCACCAAGCGATGTTTACGCCGGAAAAAATGAAGCAGCGTGCCCTTAAGCCCTGGTTCTTTAATCGCTACAGGATAAAAC
>JBAVZX010001135.1:0-2229 GCA_049589015.1 Phormidium sp.
ACAGCAATCGATCCTCAATTGGAATTGATCACAGCGGCAGCGGAACAATTCCCTTATGCGGGAGTTGAACTGATACCAGAAATTATTGAAAAACCCCAAAATACAGATTTTGTTACATCACAATTAAAGCAGAACGATACAATTTCTGCACTGACGGATTTAATAGAAGATGTAGCTGTAAATACTGCATCACCGGAAGAAGATTTGCTGACAAATGATTTAGCCGTTACCAAACCGAAAGTAGACCTTTGGTTAGGAAATAATATTGTAGAACAGTTAAATGAAGACCTTTCTGATTTAGAAGAAGTTGAACAACCGGATGTTCAACCGCCAGAAGATATTATCGAAACCATTACCGATACTACTGATAGTATTGATTTAGATTTGGCTGCTGCTGTGGAACACGAAAAAATCAATGCAGCAATTCCCGAAGATATTTTGGCAGAGTTTGAAGATTTATTTGGGGATACTAATAACAGTTCAATTGTTGTAAGTAATGTAGAATTAAAACCGGAAGAAACTCCAGAATCAGTAACTAACCAAGAATCTGTGGATTCCGAAAAAAAAAACTAAAATCAAAGTCGCGCCGTAAGACAAAAAAGACGAGAAAAATAGCTGAAAATGCAGAAAATCATCCTAAAGAATCAGTTTCAATAACTATTGTTCATCAAATAGAAAGAAGATTAATTTCTCATCCTACACCTGCTTCTCTGTTATCTTTGCGTCCTTTAACTCCTTTACCTACGGCTCCTGCTAGTGTTTGGTATTTAGGAATTGATATTGGGACAACAGGAGTGGCTGCTGTGTTGTTCAACAAGTCTACTAAACAAGTTTATCCGATTAGTTGGTGGGTGGCAAAACAGACAGATTTAGCCAAAAATTGCGCTTGCTTACCAATTACTATTTCTGGGAAAGCATTACCAAACAACTTTAAAACCTATTTAAACGTTACCCTACCTTATTACTTGGCTCAAACGGGAAAATTCCAACCTGTATTTAAGTGGACAAAAAGCCAAGAAAGCGAAAGTTTAGCTTTAAGAGAAACCAGATATCAAGATATTCAAGGGATTGATTTAAGTGAAATTATCTCAGCTATAACAGTGCTGTTGTCCTATTTTAATCCTCGCGAAAACCAGAAAGAAATGCCGATTGAAGGGAATAATAATCTGGTTAATTCCAGCTTTGCGGAAGGGTTATCAGCAGAAGATTTTACGACTGCAATAGCAAATTTGGCGGGAATTTTTGTGAGTTGTCCGGCTGGTTGGTCGGAGGCTTATCGATTTAATGTTAGAGAAGGGATTTTAGGATCTGGTTTAGTCAATAATGGGGAGCAAATTTGCTTTGTTGAGTCAGCGATCGCATCCTTATTAACAGAGCTACATTTTTATACAAATAAGTTAACAAACCCAGAAAATATTGCCGAATCTGTTACTACTACATACAACTCAGAAAATTACCCGCTCCGTTGGCAAGGTGAAACTTTAGTTATAAATTCAGGAGCCAATACCACAGAACTAGCACTGGTTGACTTACCAGAAAAACTGGAAGATTTAACTTACCAAGACTTGCTCCTTCGCAGTTTTCCCTACGCAGGTAATCACCTGGATCAAGATATTGTTTGTCAATTACTTTTAAATGGAGAATCTGAAATAGAAAAACCTTTACCCGGTGAACCTGACTTATTAACTCGCCAGCAATTACAAATGCGCTTGTCAAGTAGCGAATGGGGAGAAACATTGTTATCAGCAGCGAGTTATTTAAAACTAAGTTTGTCACAAGAAGATAGTTTCATTTTCACTTTAGGAGAAGAAGATAGAGAAATCAGAAGAAAAGATTTAGAAAAGCGTGTAATTAGCCGTTTTGTGCAAAGTTTGAATCGAGAATTAAACACACTTTTAATCCAAGCGGGTACTTCTGTCGAAGCAATAACGCAAGTGCTTTGTACAGGTAAAACTACGATGCTTCCCGGTTTAACTACTTGGTTACGCCAAAAATTTCCTAATGCTAAAGTGATCCAAGAGGCAGAAATCAAATCAACAATCAAACCAGAAAGGCGCATTGCTACAGGGTTAGCAATTATACCACTTTATGCACAACTTTTAGATAATTCTCGACAGCAGTATAGCGATTACTTCTTGCTATGGGAATTATTACGTACCTTTGGTGAAACACCGCTTTCCATTGGTAAAATTATCAACTTATTGGAACGTAAGGGTATTAATACTCGTG
>JBAVZX010001136.1:0-7025 GCA_049589015.1 Phormidium sp.
GTTACATCTCGCGCTGACTTACCAAAATAATACTGAGAAGCATCTTCAAAACCGTAACTATCCCCGCCCAAAAATACCCGATTCAAGTAAGTTAATAAAATGTCATTTTTACTGTAAAAAGTTTCTAACTTTAAAGCCACAATTGCTTCTCGCAACTTGCGCCCCAACGAATCTGCCGAACCAACATAATCACGGAATAAACTCCGAGCAACTTGTTGGGTGACAGTACTACCACCTTGGCGATCGCCACCTTTACTAATAATAAAACTTGCCCTGGCAATCCCGATCGGATCAACCCCCAAATGCCAATAAAACCGTTTATCTTCCGAAGCAACTACCGCCTTCGGTAAATAAGCAGAAAAATCAGTTAATTTCTTAAATTCCAGATGAGCTTTATTGCGCGGAGTTCGCAAAGGCGTTTCATCACTCGCATAAACAATTACTGGGCCTCTGGTAGCATTTGGTAAAGGATGAACAGAGAATTTTTGCCACTCCAACAACACTGTAATTACTAAAAGTGCGGTTAATCCAGTAATCCCATAAACACCCCAATTTATGGCTTTTTCATACCAAGTTGGTGGATCGTAATATTGAATTCTCACCCCACCAGCTAATTCTTTTGGCCCTAAAGTCAAGATATCACCATGACGTAATTTTCTGGATGAAACTCTCTTTCGACCACGATAAATCCCATTGGTCGAGTTTTCATCTTTAATCAAAAAAGTTTTCTGTCTGCGCCCAGTGCGAGTCAAAGATAAATGAATTTGACTAACTACCGGGTTACGTACCACAATATCGCAAGATTTAGAACTACGACCTAGTTTATAGCGATCGCCCAACAGCGGATAAACTTCCGCCTTATCTGCATCAGCATCCTGAACTCGCAATTCCGGTACCCTAGCATTCGGCTTCAATGCTAACTTGGAAAAATTGACCTTCGCTTGTACCGTTTGCACTGCTTGGGTGATAGCACCCATAATTGTCGGGCGAGGTTTTTGCGGATGGGGAGGAGTCATATCGTCTTCGGTTGAATACTCTTAACTAGGACTGACAAGGAGACAAGGGGACACGGAGACAATTTTCCACACCAACAAAGGGTTTACAACACTTGCAGAATAAGTCCCCATTTCCCTATTTTTATCACAATCGCCCTAAGACTGGCTCTCCCGTTAATCATCTATCTAATTCGAGAGAGATTCAGGAAATATCTCTATTCCGGTTTTGAAAAACAAGTTTTCCATAATTTTAAATCCCTAATAAGCACCTGTTTGTCTGAAAATCATTAAAACTGTTTGGAAAATGATTACTAAGTCATACCAGGGCTTCCATAATTTTTGGTAACGCAAATCTAGAGCAACAATAGCCTCAAAATCTTTGATTTTTGACCGACCATTAACTTGCCATTCACCTGTTAACCCTGGTTTGACATTTAATCTCTGCCAATGATATTTATTATAGTAAATTACTTCATCTGTTGTGGGAGGACGAGTTCCCACTAAACTCATTTCTCCAGTTAAAACATTCCAAAATTGGGGAAATTCATCTAAACTTGTGCGGCGTAAGAAGCGTCCAACTCTGGTAATCCGCGGGTCATTTTCATTTTTAAATATTAATCCTTTGGCTTCGTTATTAATCAATGCTTTGAGTGCATCAGCGTTTTGCACCATAGTCCGAAATTTATAAATTCGGAAAGTTTTACCATAGAGTCCATAGCGTTTTTGACTATAGAAAATTGGGCCAGGACTATCTAATTTGATGGCAATGGCGATCGGTAAAAAAATCAAAGCTAAAATTAGTAATCCGACTAAACTACCGATAACATCTATCAAACGTTTAGAGATAGATTTAGTAGAAGGGTGAGGAGTCCTGAGCGATAATGATAATGTAGCCATTGGATTATTTACCTCAAATTAGTTGTAGGGTGCGTCAGATAAAGTTATAAATTTAAGGTTAAAAGTTCGGGTGTCTGATGCACCTTACTTATAAATTCTCTAAGTCGCACTTTAGTTGAGTTGTAACAAAGAGTTTAATCCTTGAAATTTGTAAGTTTGAAACCAACGACGCAAAGTTGTTGGGTTTTTTCCGATCGTTGCAGCTAAATCTGTGAGAGTGTTGACTTTACCAATTTTGCAAAGATATAAAGCCACAATTCTTTCTTTAGCACTGGGATTTTGCTGTTGATTTAACAATGCAATTAATTCTTGCGTTGTCTCCGAAATATTAAGTGTGAGAGATTTATTCATAAAATTTGGGTTAAGGTGAAACTTGTGTTTTTTGTTTGATTTGATGAAAGGTAAATTAAACTTCGATTAGCTTGTTCATGGAGTTTATACTAAATCCGGGTTTATTACCGCCTTTTAGGGATTTTTAGGGAACCACGTTAGCGCAGAAATTCGCGATAGCGAATTAGACAGGAAGAACACGAAGAAAGAAGAAGAAGAAGAGGATAACGGGGGTAGTTAACCCGGATTTAGTATTACTCGTTAATTGGCTTTTGCATCCCCATAAAACACACTTGCCTTTTTCTTTGAGCCGCCTTTATTCCCCAATTAGCTGCTTTAGAAATCAAATCTTTTAACGTCTCTCTGGCTCGTTTTTGTTGCCAAAAGTATCCTTCTAAAGTAGTAGCATATAAAGGAGGTAAACGATTGAGAGCGTAAGCTATCGCTTCATTTTTATTAATAGATTCACCGAGATTATGGGGAAGATTTTGTATTTGCTGCTCTATTTCTTCTATTACTAGCAGTTCCATTGCATTACGATAAAGTGAGACTGGTTGTTCTGGATAATTCATAGTTGGAAAATCCTGAGTGGTAATAGTTGAATTGGTGAAAGTGCGATCGCACTTTCGCTCAATACTCAAACCCGATCATGCTAGGCATCGCTGGCGCGATCGCACTTTGTCTTATAAGTACAATTTCAGCGAATTAACCTCCCTACAAAATTGTTAAATAAGTTTCAGTTGGACTAATGGGTAAAAGCTTCAAAGTTTGATTTTGCAGATCGAACCCCAAAGCTTCCAAAGGAATCACTCCCAAAAGAGCATCGCCACCTCCGGGTAATTCTAAACACTCGAATGTTCCTTCGCGATCGAACATAGAAATTTTAGCATCTTGGAAAATTCGCGCTTTACCAATTCCCATTGCTGTTGCAACGTCTACTTCTTTGAGTAGTTTTAGTCCTAGTTTGGCGATCGCTTCTGGCGGTAAACACAAAGTAGTTGCTCCCGTATCTACTAATACATTTTTCAGCGTAATAGACCTGATTTGTTCTGGTGAAATTGTCCCATCTTCTGCTCGAATTTCGTCAGCGCGATTAATAATTTTCAGAGTTGCAAAAACTTTTCCCATTTCATTGTTGCTTTTAATTTGCATATTTGCCTCCTCCTAAATAGTCGGAGTAATTATATCCTTTAATTGTATCTCTTGAATTCGCTAGAAAATCGCCAAAAGTGCCATAATAAATATGTTTGACAATTACAGGCGATCGGGTAGAACGATTCGATTAATTAAACCGTGACAACAACATTTTTTTGTCCGTATTTTGATGATGAGGTCGAACTGACAGATGAACGGGAATCGCACATTACCGATCGACATCCCGATCTGCTACCAATGTACTATGAAAGAATTGCTGAAACTCTAGCTGACCCCGATGAGGTTCGGTGCGATGTGCGTTTCGAGAATACAATCTTATTCTCGCGGCGTTATGATAAAGGACGTAGAGGTAGCTATATTGTAGTAGCCGTAGTAACTGATTCATTTCCCGAAGTACGAAATTGGATTGTGACAGCTTACATCAGCAAAACGATAACTCAAGGTGAAATAATATGGCAGCGAAATTAACTGTTGAATACGATCGCGTGGGTGATATTCTCTACATAAACAAATGCTCTCCTTATGCAGAACAAGAATCAGCAGAAATTGACTACGGAATTGTGGCTCGTCTTAATCCTGTGACTGAGGAAATTGAGAATTTGGAAGTAATGTTCTTCTCAAAGCGGTTTCAGGAAAGTAATGTGTTTGAATTACCAATTATGGCAGACTTACATCTTTCTCTGAAAGCTTAATCAGGGATTTGGGATTGGCGATCTCTTAACATTAAGACAGATGATTATGGCTTAAGCAACAGAAAAACTAAATCAATTTTGCGGAAAACTTTGCGATTTCACCTGGATATCGCAATTTCTTCAGATGGCAAATCTGCTACCTGTTTGAAGTGTTGCCTGATTCGCTTTAGCACATCTTCCGAATCGCTTTGAACATCATAAGCAGAACTATCAACAGCTTCGATAATAATCCAGGGATTGAGACGATCGTTTCGGTAGCCGATAAATACACCATCAATTACCTGAGTCAAATTTTCTGCTAATTGCAACAAAACTTTTCCAGGCAATCTCGCTTTGCGATCGGCAATTTGATGCAATTTATCAGCAGCAGTGCCAAAACATTCTACTGCCGAAATTTCCCATTCTGTATCTTCGATCGAGTCGCCGATTTGGTAAAGGATATCGACTAAATTTATGGCAAGGAAATTATCTTCTGTGCGATCTGTAATGGTGACACTACGCATATTTTCTCCTATTCTGGTTCTAAAGGTTCTGGCCCACTTCTGATGAATCCAGAGCGAGGCCCAATATTGGGGTCGTTGACTGCAAAGCGGTGCTGATGGGGTGGCCCCGGATGACCCGGACGAGGTGTGCCGCTACCGGGAAAGGCGGGATTAGTGAAATCTATATCGCGCACGGGGAACCTATCTGCATCATACTCCCGCCTTTGGTAAATGCGGTTGTTCGTAGTGTCCCAGCGCAACACAGAATGAGGGCCGATCGCGGTGGGGTCTGGGCCAGAAATGCGGGGCGGTTTCTGGCCCCTAAGCACTGCTGTACCGTCTGCGTACAGTGAGTGAATTGGCAATCTGCTTGCATTTGACATTCCCCGATTTTAGGGTGAATGGCGATGCGATCGCACTTCGATTAATTCCAGGTAGGCATATCGCTTACAACTGAATTTGGCAGAAAATGGCAAAACCTACCATAATCTAAAAGTGAAGTAAAGCGAGTAACGAATGTGAAAAGCATAAGCAAAAGGAAAATTGAATGAACGTCCAAGAAACCATTACCATTGAAAGCATAAGAAAAATTTCGGGAGAGGATTTTTTGAGTTTGTTACGACAAAAATCTGCAATCGCAGTGCAATTTCCTAACGGTGAATCGCTAATCGTACAGGCTAAAGTTGAACTAGCTCCATTACCCATATTGGATGGGTATGTACCAAAAGGATGGAAAGAGGAAATTTACAAGCATTGACATGACCTTAGTATTTTTAGATGCTGGAATTTTCATCGGCGCTTTGCTTAGTGGCGATCCTCGTCATGCAGAAGCGCGTCCAATTGTAGAAGCGGCTCGACGGGGTGAACTTGCTGCTTGTACATCTGCTGGTGTGTTGAGTGAAGTATATGCTGCACTAACTTGGATCGGCGCTCAACCTCCCCAAACACCAGAGGTTGCTAGTCAAGCGGCTCGTCTTTTGGTGGAGTCACCATCAGCAATTGTGGTTTTACCAACTAATTTGCAGGCGACGCTAAAAATGTTAGAAATTGCGTCAAATCGAAAACTAACTGCTCGTCGCATTCACGATGCAAGACACGCTGCTACTGCTTTAGCTGCTGGCGTTAACGAGGTTTACACTTATGATACTGAGGATTGGCGAGTATTCCAGCCTGATGGAATTACAATTGTTGGGCCACCCTCTATGTTAGCTGGCAATTAGTCAAAATCGATCGCTCTTGAGTTAATTGGGTATCGGTTTTTGACAGTGGCGATCGCACTTCGATGAATCCCCAAACTCGATCCCACTTTACTTACTAACTTCCAACTGAATTCAAAACTTTCTGTTGCCGTTTACGTTTAAGTAGAGAACTAATACCGAAAGTACTAAATGCTAATAAACCTAATGTAGAAGATGGTTCCGGGACATGGGCTAAACCTTTTTCTGGGTCAATATTGCCTCTTCCTGCCAAGCTGAGAATATGACCTTTCCCATCAACATCAACAACTGATAAACCAGATGTTGATGTGAAAATTGTGTGGGAATAGTTGCCGTTTATATCGGAATTTTTCAAACCTAAACTTGCTCCGAAGGGTGTAACTGAATAGTTTTCTTCGTGTCCACCCTGCGCTAAACTAGAAGCAACAAATGGTAAGAATCCATAGTGACCTCCCTTTGGTGTAAGACCAACTCCGCTATTACCTTCTGCCATAGCATATAGACCTCCCCCCGCATTAAGAAAGCTAATGATGTCACTTGATCTGGTATTCAAAATATCCAGTTCTGCCTGTCTTAAAATTCCGCCAAAGTCTGACGCAACAACAATAGCACTGTAAGTAGTTCCTAGTTGATCGAGTGCTGAATTTAATGTTGTAAAATCGTGGTGGTCGAAGTTAATTCCAGGCGTGTAACCGCTGGCAATAATTCCTTTCACCCCATTTGTGTGACCTACAGGAGGGGTTATTTTGGACTCTACAAAGAGAAATTTGTTTACACCATTGCTGACAAAAGTATTAAATTCAGAATCCATCACATAATTGATGGCAGTTTTATTGATATTCTGTGCCCCATTGAAGTTACCACCCAAAAAAGCGTGGAAGTCTGAGTCGTGACCTGTCAGAAAAATTGAACCAGCCCAACTAGGCATTGCAGAAGCTACAGAAATGGCAACCGTGAGTAACGATGAATGGACAAAATAAACAAAAGCTGTTGTTGGTTTCATATTCTTAGTCCTGATGGGAAAATTAATTACTTACAACTGAATTCAAAACTTTCTGTTGCTGTTTACGTTTCAACACAGAAGTAGCACCGAAAATACCAAATGCTAATAAACCTAATGTAGAAATAGGCTCAGGAACAGAAGTAGGAGAAGTAGGATTTTCAACAACGCTAACACCATCTATAACAAAGCCATGTGCTTTGTTGTAGGGATCTCCCTGAAAGGAGAGCGTTGTTATTTCACTGTTAGCAGTAAAC
>JBAVZX010001137.1:0-4676 GCA_049589015.1 Phormidium sp.
GGGTGCGATCGCGCCGTCCTCCCCAAAAATAACCTCTCTCTTGTCTTCGCGTTCTTCATGTCTTCTTGGTTCAATATTATGACTCAAACAATTCAAGCCTCAATAATTAAAATTGATGAACTCGAATTAAGATTTAACCTAAAAGAAATAATAGATAATCAATTCTTTCCCGAATGGCAAGAAAACTTGCAAAAAATTAGTGAGTGGGAAAAAGAATCATTAGATCGGTTGAAAAGCGGTTATCTAAACTTACTCAAAAAACCTCCCTTCTTAGAAAACTCTGTCCGAATGGCAGTATTGCACCCCCTACTTTTTATTGCTGGCTTTTATTTATTTCCCTTTGATGTCAAGCCAGAAAAATCTGTCACAATTTCCTTAGAAGATGAAGACGGCTTGATAATTGAAGGGAGAATTGATGCACTAATTTTACAAGATCAGTTCTGGTTATTAGCGATCGAATCCAAACGGGCTGGTATTTCCCTAGAAGCAGGTATCGCTCAACTATTAGCCTATATGCTAGGAACTCCAAACCCTGAAAAACCTATCTTTGGAATGCTGACAAATGGTAGCCATTTCCTATTCGCCAAATTAGTAAAAACACCAACACCCCAGTACGCCTTATCCGATGAATTTGTACTTCGCAAACGTGAAAATGAATTATACCAAGTTCTGAGTATATTAAAACGCCTTGCCAGTTATTAACTGTAAAGTTGCGATCGCCCTTTTCCCTCTCTTCCCCCTCTTCTCTTAGCGCTCTACCCTATGCGCTACGCGCAGGCTACGCCAACAGGAAGGTTTCGCCTAGTGCGTTTTTTGTGGTTCAATAAAAAAAGAGAGATTAGTTTTTAGTTCAAGTCTGTACAGGCGTTCTAAAACTATAATCTTGATTATCAAATATTATTATTTTTTTGTTTAACATAGCTTTGAAAATCATCAAGAGTGAATTCATCTTGTTGTCTCTCATTGGTATAATCACCATAACCAACTTCTAACTGTTGTAAGAATCTTAGCATTCCGACTACACCCAAAGAATCACTTAATGCTTTATAGCCTTGCTTTCTGATTTCAGCGAATCTCATGGTCATCCTCCTGTAAAATACTCACTTAAGTGATAGTAGCGATCGCACCTCAATTTATCAGTGTATAGTATAAATAAAAACCAAATTACACTAATATGTAAAATTATCATAATTTGAATTGCAGATAATGGCAAAACTACCAAGTGAAACCAAAGCCACCATTTTAAATCTGCTGGGACAATTAGCAGACTTAATTGATGAAGCAGCAGCAACAGAATCATTAATTGCCGAACAGTTCGGGGAAACAGAAATAAGTATTCCCATACTGGAACAATTACAAGATGCTAGAGAAAGGTTAAGAAATCCATACAACCGTCTATGTACGCTGTTTTTAAACATTTCCGAATCTCAACCCACCGCTTCTTCTGCTGTGCTAAATTTACTGTATCAGACCATTGAGCAAGCGCAAGCTAATGCTGATGCTGTAGCTGCAACTATTCAAGAATCTAAAAGGGACATTGACTTACTATGAATCAACCCAAAAAATTCCTAGATCCTGAAAAAGCAAAGCGCACTGTGGAAAGATTGCGGAAAACTAACCACCAGCTGGAAATTTTAGATTTGAAGTTGGCGAAATTAAACGCGATGATGTAAATAGAACTGTGTCAACAGCGGTTAGAACGACTGGAGAGAAGAAAGAAGTTAGCGATCGCTAAAGAAACCCAAGAATCATGATTTAATTAGGATCTGAAAAAGACCGATCGCCAAAAAAAAAAGAGCGATCGCCAAAAGATCGCCCAAATCATACCAAAGTCAATCAGGAGGAAAAACTAAACCTTTGCCTCTTCCTTCACCAACTTATCCCAACCCAAATCCTTCAAATTATTATTGCGACGCAAAGGACGAGTTACCAATTCTAAAATGTCACGCGCATTAGTAAAACCGTGAATTTGAGCAAAAGTAAACTCAACCGACCACTTAGTATTAATTCCCCTAGCTTCCAAAGGATTAGCATGAGCCATACCAGTAATCACCAAATCTGGATTCAACTCATAAATTCGTTGAACTTGATTATAATTATCCGGCTTTTCCACAATTCTTGGTAGCGGAACACCCATTTCCTGACAAGTCTTTTCTAACATTGCCAACTCAGCAGCTTGATAACGCTTATCCATGTAAGGAATGCCAATTTCAGGACAAGTCATTCCACAGCGAATTAAGAAACGAGCTAAAGAAATTTCCAGCAAATTATCGCCCATAAAAAAGACAGATTTGCCGCGAATTAATTGGAGATAATCTTCTAAATTTTCCCAAATTTGTTTTTCTCTTTCCTCTAAACCTTTCGGCTCAATACCAAACACCGAACAAATTTTTTCAATCCAAGCGCGAGAACCATCAGGACCGATCGGAAATGGCGCACCAATTAACTTACACTTACGACGACGCATTAAAGTAGTAGCAGTGCGACTTAAGAAAGGATTAACACCAGCCACATAATAACCTTCTTCCAAAGTTGGCAATTCCGTAAACCGTTTTGCAGGCAACCAACCAGAAACTTTAATACCTTGTTTCTTCAATTCTAAAGTTAGTTGAGTCACCACTGGATCGGGCAGAGAACCGAACAAAACTAAAGGCGGATGATCGACATATTCCGACTCTTCGGCTTGTACATCTTCTTTCTTTTTACCGAAGTTTAGGAGTTTAGCGATCGCATTCCGTTCACTCTTCTCCGCTTCCACCACAGGAGCCTTATCAGGACAACGAGCCGCCATTGCAGCTAAAACCGTATCTTCCCCTTGAGTGAAAGCGTAATCCAAACCGTTAGCCCGTGCAACTACGATCGGAATCCCAATTTCCGATTCCAACTTCGGAGCCAAACCTTCCAAATCCATTTTGATAATTTCTGTCGTGCAAGTGCCGATCCAAACAATTACACTGGGATTGCGATCGCGCTTAATCTGCACACACAACCGCTTCAACTCCTCATAATCATTCAACTGCGCCGAAATATCCCCCTCTTCCAACTCCGCCATTGCGTAACGAGGCTCAGCAAAAATCATCACCCCCATCGCATTTTGCAGAAAATAGCCACAAGTCTTAGTCCCAATTACCAAAAAGAAACTATCCTCAATCTTTTGGTACAACCAAGCCACACAGCTAATCGGGCAAAAAGTGTGGTAATTCCCAGTTTCGCAATCAAAATTAAGCCCTTCAGGTTGAGCCACAGTCATAAAATAACCTCTTTCCTTCAAGTTATGTCAATAATTTGTTGGTTAAATCTGAAGTGGGGCACAGAAGCAGAGGAGCAGAGGGAAAAGAGAGTTTTGAGTTATGAGTTATGAGTTTTAAATTGAATCAAGAATTAACTCAAAACTCTGTAAGGGCGGGTTTTGTTCTCAACTCTTCTGCTGTGACTAGAGGATTTTATCCTAAACCCGCCCCTACAACTTAAAACTCTCCCCAGTTTAGCTATTTCCACTCATCATCTAGGCTGTTTTGATTTGGATCGGCAAAAGGATCGAAATCTAAACTACCAAAGGCATCTTCCTCATCATCGTCAGACTTCTTCTCTAAATCAGAGCCAAAATCATCGAGGGAGAGATCGCCAAAGTCCGCCAGAGACTCCTCACTTAACTCTTCAGTAGTTTCACCGCCCCAAACATCTGTTAATCCGCTAAACTCCGAATCTGAACTATCGCTAAGTTCTTCGGGTTCACTGGAGTCGCCAAAGGCATCTAGGGAAATATCCGCAAAGCCTTCATCATCTTCGGTTTCCTTCAGTTCTTCAAAAGACTCGTCAGAGCCAAAGTCATCCAACACCATGTCATCCAAATCTTCGCTGGTTGACTCCTCAACAGCAAAAGATGGCTCATCTCCCAAGTCGTCGAGATCCAACTCCGCTAAGTCGCTATCGTCTTCCTGCATAGCTGAGACGGCGGCTAAACCCCCTGCACCGAGCACGGCTCCACCAACTGCGGCTACACCTAAAGCTCCGGCTCCTAAACCGCCACTAGGGGCAATTTCTGAATCTGCTAAACCTGAAAAATCGTCTAACTCAGCCTCTCCAGTATCTTCTGGTGTTACAGCCGGACTTGGCTTTGCAGCAGATGGCGCTGTTGGTGCAGCTTTCATGGGTGGACGGTTCCCCAGAGCTACATCAGGGTCAAAATTCAACTCTAAAACCTCAATCAGCGAATCTGGATCGGAGTTGAGTTTGGAAAACGGCAACATCAACTGCGCCAATTTTGGCTCCAGCGCGTTGAGAACCCCCAGGATGAGGTAAGAAGATGGTCGCCGACCCCCATCTGGTGTTTTCACATTTTCTACTTCCATTTGTAGAGCCAGCCAAGAATGATTCTGCTGGTAGTATTGCAACCATTTTTGCTTTAAAGCCGATGTGAAGTCATCAAAAAAAGCCACTGATCTTCTCCCTCATCCTGATTACTAGACTTTTCTAAACCATCATTAAGTCTAGTTCTTCTTCCTCCGTCTTGATATGTGGTTTTGTCGGATTTAGGTAAAAATCTGATAACAGAGCGAACAAATCCCTGTCTGGAGAGTCATTTGGGACTACTCCTTCTGGACGAGCCAAAATTTGATCTGCAATATTCAGGTAATAATCGCACACATAATTTAACGAAGGGTCTTTCTCTGCCA
>JBAVZX010001138.1:0-5229 GCA_049589015.1 Phormidium sp.
TCCTAATTGTGCTGATCGGTACCATTTGTATTCCTTTATTACCCATCAACAACTTACCTGATATTGCACCAATTCAAATCCAAGTTAACAGCAGCTACAGTGGCGCTGATGCTCAAACAGTAGCAGATACCGTAACAACAACACTGGAAAGGCAAATTAACGGTGTTGAAGGTTTAGAATTTATTACTTCTCAAAGTACCAGTTCTGGCGCGAGTTCGATTCAAGCATTCTTTGGCATTGACACTGATAGAAATATTAACCAAGTAAACGTCCAAAACCAAGTTGCCCTCGCCCAACCCCAATTACCAGATATAGTCAGACAAAATGGGGTATCAGTAAGAGCATCTTCAACTAGTATTTTGTTAGTCTATGGTTTCAACGCCGAAAACAACAAATACGACGATACATTTATCAGTAATTACTTAGATTTGTACGTTACAGATACTCTCCGAAGAGTGCCAGGTGTCGGGGATTTAACGATTTTAGGTCAACGCCAATATGCCATGAGAATTTGGCTCGATCCTAATAAAATGGCAGCTAGACAATTAACCCCAAATGATGTAATTGCCTCTTTGCAAGCCCAAAATGTGCAAGTTGGTGTTGGTAGAATTGGTAGCCAACCTGCACCTGCCGATCAAGCATTTAGTTTCCCCGTGAGAGTGCAGGGAAGATTCCGCAATGAAGCAGAATTTGGCAACTTAATTCTGAGAGTAGAACCTAATGGTAGTTTACTGAGACTTAGAGATGTTGGTCGGGTAGAATTAGGGGCGGAAAATTACGATTTCCAAGCATTAGTAAATGGTCAACCGGGCATAGGTATTGCGATCTATCAATTACCTGGAAGTAACGCAGTAGACATAGCAGCAAGAATTAAAGAAACAATGGCGGGGTTAGAAAAATCTTTTCCCCCCGGACTAAAATCTTTTATAGTTTATGACATTACAGAGTTTATTGAAACTTCTTTACAAGAAGTGGTCAGTACTCTGATTGAAGCGATTTTGTTAGTAATTTTAATCATCTTCATTTTCTTACAAGACTGGCGAACTACGATTATTCCTGCTGTCGCAATTCCGGTGTCTTTGTTAGGGACAATGGGATTTACTTTAGCCCTTGGTTTTTCCTTGAATACCCTAACTATGTTTGCTTTGATTTTGGCAACAGGTTTAGTGGTAGATGATGGAATTGTGGTGGTAGAAGCAGTCGCCGGAAAAATGGAACAGGGAATGAGTCCCCGTCAAGCTGCTTTACAATCAATGAATGAGTTAGCGGGTGCAGTTGTTTCCACTTCATTAGTGTTAATAGCTGTATTTTTACCTGTGACATTTTTCCCTGGCGCAACAGGGATTATGTACCAACAATTTGCCTTAGTTATTATCTTTTCAATTGTTGTTTCTACCTTTAATGCTTTAACTTTTTCGCCGACTATGGCGGCGCTATTGTTGCGACCTAAACAAGGAGAAGGTAGAGGGCCTTTAGCTTGGTTTTTCCGGCAATTTAACCGCGTGTTTGCCAAAATCATCGCGGGTTATGCCAAAATTGTTAAATTTTTGATTAAGCTGAAATTAGTTGTTTTTGGGATATTTATTGCCTTGTTAGTAGGTACAGTTTTGCTGTATATGGCAGTACCAACAGGGTTTATTCCTGAAGAAGACCAAGGTTTGTTTTTAGGGATTATTCAATCACCGGAAGGAGTGGCTTTAAATTACACCAATAGAGTAGCAGATTCAGTTTATCAAGAACTTAAATCTGTACCGGAAGTAGAAGAATCGTTAATTGTCAGTGGCTTTGGTTTAAATGGTAGCGGCCCAAGTAGAGGGACGTTTTTCGTTAAGTTAAAAAATTGGGCAGAAAGAACGAAAAAAGACCAAAGTGTTAGTGCAATTTTGCAGAAGTTAAATCGCAAATTTACTCAAAATCAACAGGCACTTATTCAAGCATTTAACTTACCTCCGGTACCGGGATTTAGTGCTACAGGTGGTTTCGAGTTTCAGTTGCAGGATCAATCAGGTGGGCAATTAACTTTTGACCAATTCCTAAAAAGTGCTAATGACATTATTGCCAAAGCAAACCAAAATCCGAATTTAAGTAGAGTTTTCACCCAATTTACGGCTAATACTCCGCAATTAGAAATTGATATCGATCGAGATAGATTAGCGAGTCTAAATATCGATTTTGCTCAAGCAATGACGACTTTAGGTACTTATATTGGGGGTCGTTATGTGAATGATTTTAGTATGGGTCAACGGAATTATCGGGTGTTAGTGCAAGCAGAGAAACAGTTTCGGAGTACGCCGGAAGATTTAGGACAAGTGTATGTGCGATCGCGCACTAATCAGCTAGTTCAACTCAAAGACATAGCAACAATCAGATCAATTGTTGGCCCTTCAGTAATTTCTAACTTTAACTTATTTCGGAGTATTAACATCCAAGGAAACCCAGCGCCTGGTAAATCTTCTGGACAAGCAATTCAGGCGATGGATCAAGTATTTAGATCGTCAGGAATTTCTGGTTTAGGTTACGAATGGTCTGGACTAACTCGTGAAGAAATTCAGTCTGGTGGTCAAGCTGGTTTAATTATGGCTTTGGGTCTAATTATTGTGTTTTTGGTATTGGCAGCACAATACGAAAATTACATTGATCCTGTGATTATTTTGCTGACAGTACCGATGGCAGTTTTGGGGGCAATGCTATTTATTTCCCTTGACCCCAGAGAGTTGGTAAACGATCTTTATTGTCAAATTGCGTTAGTAATGTTGATTGGTTTAGCGGCGAAAAACGCAATTTTGATTGTAGAATTTGCTAACCAATCAAGAGAAAGTTTAGGAATGACTATTCCCCAAGCTGCGGCGAATGCAGCTAAGGAACGTTTTCGCCCAATTTTGATGACTGCTTGTTCAACTTTGGTGGGTTTTTGGCCTTTGGTTGTCGCTTCTGGTGCTTCCTCTGCTAGTCGTTGGTCTTTGGGAGTGGCAGTTTTTGGCGGGTTTTTCGTAGCAACTATTATGAGTTTCTTCTTGGTGCCAGTTTTGTATGTGATAATTAAGCAACTGGCAGAATTTGTTTTTGGTGGCAATAAGAAGCAAGTAAAAGGCAAAAAGGAAGAAGAAAAAGAGATTAAAGAGTCAGAAAAAATTGCTTCCCCAGTTTCCCACAACTCGGAAGAAATATCTGTTAATACTGTTAGTTCCGAAACCGATGGTAAAGGATCTGTAGAATTGGGTAATGGCGACTCACCAACTGTTTACTATCCACCCGAAAATACTGCGCCAAGTGATAATACGGTGATTCAACCTGATGATGCGGGAGAAATGCCTGCTTCTACTTCTGGGGAAAGTTCCGAAGACATCGAACTCCAAACACCTAACACCTAGAAAGTTCACAGGTGATAATAATCCTCTTTAAGTAATAGGTAGTAGGGAGGACAAAATTAACCTGCTACCTAGCATCAACTAATGAAACTCTTTAAATGAAAGGATGAATGCTTAGGAAATTTCTTAAATCAGGAAACCATGCAGCCTAGTAGATTAGAAAATTTGGCAAAAAACAAATATAATCGATTGCTGTTTGTGCAGATATTATTTTTTCTAGGGTTTCCTTTTATTCAAGCTAATGCCCTAGTTAACTTTGTGTTTACTGTACTGTTTTTCTTGATTTTTTTAGGAACACTTATTTTAACAATTGCCGAACTAAAAGACAGTAAAAAAATATTTCGTTGGTATTTAGTTTTGGCATTTATATCATTTATTTTTGAGGTTGTTGGTTCATTAAGCTTAATTGTTGAAGGGAGAAATATACCTAGCTTTATTATTAGTAACCTTATTTTCTTGTTTTTTATGGCTGTATCAATCTGGCTAATTATTCGAGAAATATTTCCCAGTCATAATGTAAATGGCGACACCATTAAAGGCGGAGTGTGTATTTATTTACTATTAGGTTTATTTTGGTATAATATTTATGAAATAATTTATCTTTTAAATTCTAATTCATTTCAAGGAATAGTCAGTTCTAATAGCCAAGCAGATCTACTTTATTTCAGTTATACAACCTTAACGACTGTCGGTTATGGTGACATTACTCCAATAATTAATATTGCGAGAATTTTCGCAAATTTAGAGTCTATTGTTGGCATAATGTATCCAGCAATCTATATTTCTAGATTGGCGGGAATTTACAGTCACGAACAAGAAAAATCATCTGAAGAACCAAGCATCAAAGAACAGGAGAAAAACCAATGAATTTTAAGCTGATAGTTTTTTCCAGTGTAATAACTGCTATTATTGGGGCAACAATAGGCTTCGCTGTGGCTGAACTTTTCCAACCAAAATTTAGCAGTCAAATCTATCAAGATCTCCACCGTCAGTATAGTGTAATAGGCGGTGTAGGGGGATTAGTTGTGGGTGGTTGTCAAGAAGTAATTCGACAATTGAAAAAACAGCGAGATGAGGAAGATAGGGAGAGGAGAGAAGCAAGCGTGCAGAGGGACACAGAAGAATAATTTAATTTTTAATTCACTTTTGCGAGTAAAAGTATTTATGAATACAAGATCGATCGCACAACCCAAGGTTAGATTAAAAGAATAGAAAACTACTGAGAAGCAAATCAATTCTTCTGGTTTAATCGTTAGCGGATAGTACAATTTGACATTGATAGAGGAAATTGATTTTATGGTAGCGATCGTATCCATTCATGGCAGAGAAATTCTCGACTCTCGCGGCAACCCAACCGTCGAAGTTGATGTTACCCTCGAAGATGGTAGCAAAGGACGGGCAGCAGTACCTTCTGGCGCTTCTACCGGAAGTCGGGAAGCTTTGGAACTAAGAGACTCAGAACCACGCTACCTGGGCAAAGGCGTACTCAAGGCAGTAAAAAACGTCAATGAAATCATCGCCCCTGCCCTCAAAGGTGCAGATGCAGCAGATCAAACAGCAGTTGACAACAAAATGCTGGAAATGGATGGCACCGAGTACAAATCTAACTTGGGTGCCAACTCAATTTTAGGCGTATCAATGGCAGTGGCAAGGGCGGCAGCAGTTTCAGCAGGTTTGCCCCTTTACCGTTACTTGGGCGGCGATGATGCGGTATTACTGCCTGTGCCCATGTTTAATATTCTCAATGGTGGAGCCCATGCTGATAATAACGTAGACTTTCAAGAGTTTATGATCGGACCTGTGGGAGCACCAACTTTTAGCGAATCTTTACGCATGGGGGCAGAAATTTATCATGCGTTAA
>JBAVZX010001139.1:0-5045 GCA_049589015.1 Phormidium sp.
TACTTCGTCGTTAAGTCCATTCCAGCAATGTTAATGATTATGATTAACTTACCATTAGCATTAGTTGGAGGGATTTTCTCGATCGCTTTAGGAGGTGGAATCATCTCCGTTGCTTCCCTAGTTGGATTTATTACTTTGTTCGGAGTTGCTACGCGCAATGGTTTGTTATTAGTAGATAACTACAACAACAAAATCGCCGAAGGAATGTCTTTAAAAACTGTGATTTTTGCAGGTTCAATGGAAAGATTAGTAGCGATTTTAATGACCGCTTTAACTTCAGCTTTAGGAATGATACCTTTAGTTATTGGTAGTGGTGCAGGTAAAGAAATTTTGCAACCTTTAGCTGTGGTAGTGTTAGGTGGATTGTTTACTTCAACAGCATTAACTTTATTAGTTCTTCCAGCACTTTACTCTCTGTTTGGTAAATTATTAATCCCGAAACCAACTCAGCAAGAAAATAAAGTTATTGTCACAGATGGAATTAAAGTCTTATAAAATAGCTCTTTCTTCCTCTTTCCTTCGTGTCCTTCGCGTCTTCGCGGTTCCATAAAAAATATTTTTTTGAACCGCGAAGACGCGAAGAGCGCGAAGAAGGAGAAGAGAGTATTAAAGGGTTAATTGTTTTAGTTTAGGAGGGAAAAGTAAGATGTTGATTAAGTCTTTGTTGACGGTTGTAGGCAGTTTAAGCTTGATTTTGTTAGGAGCTTGTGGTAATAATAACCAAGCGGCAAATTCAGAAAATAATCCCACAAGTGCGAGTGTAGCTCAATCAACTGCACAACCAACTAATGTTACTAAAACTGAGTCTTCTGGTCATGCAGCAAAACCTTTACAAGGTGGTCAAGTTGTTGAATCTGGCCCTTATCATTTAGAGTTTGTACCTATCAAGAAAAGTAAGGGTTTTCATCTGGATTTTTATTTGCAAAAAGGTGACAATCACGAAACTGTTCCTAATGCTAAAGTAGTCGCTCAAGTTCAGTTACCTGATGGAACAGAAAAGACTATTCCTCTGCCTTATGATGCTGCGGGAAAACACTATGCAGCAACACTTTCGGAAACCACACCGGGTCGGTATAATGTGAAAATTATTTCGGAGATTGGCGGGGAAAAGGTAGACGGAAGATTTAGTTTTGAACGATAAAATCTGATTGTTTTCAAATGGGTAAATAAATAGCAAGAATGTGCAAAAACCGCAAGATTATGCCGGATATTCAAAGTAGCATTTGCCATAATGTCTCGTATTGGTGTGTTTAGGAATTGATGTTGTTAATCATGCTTTAAGATCGATTACCTGAATGTTTTTTACAGACTGTTGGGATGGGTGGGTTTTGATTTCAATCTGTTTTTTGTTGCATTCAAAAAATGAAAGCTAAACCCGCTCCTACTTATTTGCGTAAACGATCGCACTCAGTAAATATTTGGTGTGAGTAATACTTAATACTCCTTGGGTCATCAATTCCTACATCTACCAAACTCTGATTAGCAATTTTTAGGAGTAGGATGATGAAACGAATTACGAGAATTTTGACTATTTTTTTGGCGACTATAGCTATTTTAGCGATCGCCAACTTAACACTTACTAATTTATCTGTGCCAACAGCACAAGCACAAGAAGCTATAGAGGAGAGCGAAACACCAGATTCTAATATGGGGATATTGCGTACACTTCCCAGTAATACTGTAGAAGTAAAAACTCCAATCGTTCAACCGAATAATCAACCAACTAGTCAAGCACAAAATGCTGATTTAGCCTGTAACAATGCCAATTTTAATTCCTCCATTGGTGGTGGGTTTTTGTCTCCTCCGCCAGACTATAGGAGAAATGACAAAAGACCTAACAATTATTCGGCTTTTAAGTCAGATTGTTTGAATCCAGCTGCTAATGGCGAATGTTGGGGACAACCTCGTTACAGATTGTATGCTAGATACAATACATCGGTTAACTCAAATGTCGCATCTTTGGCTCTAGTCAGATGCTGATATGCCGCTTGACGAAAAGCTTTTAGTTTGTCAGTTTTGATCATTAAGGTAGACGCAAAAGTTGGTGGTACAACTTCTAGCTTCTACCAGACTGGGGTACAACTGTAATTAATACATTTGTACTTCAGTTCTCCCTGTTCTCTGCTTTTTTGATTTTCATCTATTTACTACCAAAGAAGTAAGCTTTTTTCTTCTCCTCTTCCCCTAATTTTTAATTTTTCACCTCTAGCATTTTTTCTTTCTTATCTTCGTTTAGACATCGCACCTTCGGTGCGATAGTCTAAACTCCAGTAAATAGCGAATTCCCACTGCTGGATCGGCGACAATATATTTATTTCTCCGTTGTCCGTACAAAACAACCCAGTGATAACCTTTCCAATGAATAATTGCAGGTAATGGAACTTCATTTAGGCGATCGATCAACTCAGGAGATGCTTTAACTGAACGAGTATCAAATCCTAAATTTTCTGCACCTCTTCTTAATCCTAAAAGAGTTGTACCTAACTGTCCTGTACCCACTGCTTCTCTAACGCGAGAAATCGCAAATTTTCGCCCATAATATTTAGCAATGGTAGCGAGACAAGCAGCACCACAATCTTCTTCACTATGTTGTAAAACAAGAGGATTCTTCATGTAGTAAATACTTTATAATTAGATTCATATAAATTGTAAAATATCAGCTTAAAAAACACAAAAATTATGACAGATGTGATTAATTTAACGACAATTTCCGAATCCAAATCTAAGAATCGTTATCAAGTGAACTCTGCTTTTCTCCAAACTGCTAAAGCGGATGAATTTTTACCTCCTATTAGTAAATGGGCAATTGTTGGCGGATTATTGTTAGTTGGAACAATGGGAACTGTTAAACAAATTGCAGTTAAAGAAAATCAGGTAGTTAAGCAGGGAGAGGCGATCGCTTTTCTAGATTCATCTCAACTGTTAACTAAAAAAACTCAACTCGAAGGAAATATCCAAAATTACCAACTCCAATTAAATCAAATTGCTGCTCAAATTAACGCTTTAGAAAATCAATTAAACGCTGAAAATCGAGCTATAGAAAGGACAATTGCTTCGGCTCAAGCTGATTTAAGCCGCAAGCAAAAAGAATATCAAGAACAAAAAACTAGTATAATAACTGAAGTGCAAGCCGCCGAAGCTAACTTAAAATTAGCTGAGTCGGAATGGCAAAAAGCCCAGGAAGATTTACAAAAAGAACAAGCCAGTTTACAAACAGTTATTGCCAATTTAAAAGCAGCAGAAGCCAGTTTAAAAGCGGCAATTTCTAAACAAAAACGCTATTCACCTTTACGAAATTCGGGGGCAATTTCTCTGGATTTACTGGAGGAAATCAAACTGGATGTTGACCAACAAAAGCAAGCATTCGCCGGACAAAAAGCCGCTTTAGAAGTACAAAGAAAAGTAGTTGAAAGCCAAAGAAAAACTGTTACAAGACAACAACAAGCCGTAGCTGTAGCTAAAGCTAAATTAACCGGAGTTCAAGCTACTCTTAATCCTAGTAATGCAGCAGTTGTGATTGCTTCTGAACGAATCGCAGAAGAAAAAGCGAAAGGTGAAGGAACTTTGGCGAATTTAAAGCAAGAACGAGAAGCTTTAGTTCAGCGTCGAGTGGAAATTCAAAATCAAATAAATCGCGATCGCCAAGAATTACAACAGTTAAAAGAAGATATTAAAAAAACTATTGTGCGTTCTCCTGTAACCGGAACAATTTTTCAATTAAACTTACGAAATTCAGGACAAAATGTAGAATCAGGGACAACAATTGCTCAAATTTCTCCTAGTTCTGGTAAGTTAATTATTAAAGCTAAAGTAGCGGCTCAAGATATTGGTAAAATTGCTTTAGGACAAAAATCTTTAATGCGAGTTTCTGCTTATCCTTATCCTGATTATGGAGTTTTGTCAGGAAAAGTAAGTGCGATCGGTCCTGATACTGTGATTCCGCAAAATAATACTATTGCTCAAACTTCTTCAGATTATGAAGTAAATATTCAACCGGAAAAAAGTTATTTATTCAAAGGCGATCGAACTGGTGAATCAGGTTGTTGTCAGTATCCAATTCAACCAGGAATGGAAATTACAGCAAATATCATTACTCATCAAGAAACCATACTCTCATTTCTGCTTAGAAAAGCTAGGTTGATCACAGATATATAATAAAGGTAGTTGAGCGATCGAGTTTTATATTTGATTTTATGAGAGTTTTGCTAGTCGAAGATGAGCCAGATTTGGGTGCAGCGATTAAGCGAGTTTTGCATCAAGAAAAGTATGTGGTTGATTGGGTGCAAAATGGGAAAGAAGCATGGAATTATTTATCAGATGAACAAACACAATATACTTTGGCGATCTTTGATTGGTTACTACCAGGAATTTCAGGATTAGAGTTGTGCAAAAAAGTGCGATCGCAACGCAATCCTTTACCAATTTTAATGTTAACAGCTAAAGATCATGAACAAGACAAAGTTGCTGGATTAGATGCTGGCGCAGATGATTATTTAGTGAAACCTTTCGGAATGGCGGAACTTTTGGCGCGGTTAAGAGCTTTGCAAAGGCGATCGCCTCAACTCCAACCCCAAAAACTAACAGTTGGTAATTTAACTTTAGATTACAGCACTCGCACTGTTTGTTTCCAAAATACTAAAGGCGAAAATCAAGTTATTTCTCTCACTACTAAAGAGTTTCAACTGTTGGAATATTTTATGAAACATCCTAACTTTGTTCTTAGTACCGATCAAATTCGGAATCAGTTGTGGGAAATGAGTGCAGAACCTATTAGTAATGTTGTAGCGGCGCAAGTGCGTTTATTGCGACGCAAATTAGCTGCTAGCAATTGTCCTGATTTGATTGAAACTTTACATGGTATGGGATATCGTTTTAACCCTAATTAATAGTTACAAATCTCGTCGGTTCGTTCCCCCCTAACCCCCCTTATTAAGGGGGGAACCGGATTCAAAGTCCCCCTTTTTAAGGGGATTTAGGGGGATCTAAAAGGCAATTTGTTAGTTACAAATCTCGTCGGTTCGTTCCCCCCTAACCCCCCTTAATAA
>JBAVZX010001140.1:0-1938 GCA_049589015.1 Phormidium sp.
CAGCGAAGGTGCAAAATCTCAGTTAAAGGCGAAGTTAAAGGCGAAGTTAGGCAGGAATTGTGTCACAATCTAAATCAGTAAGCTATTAAAATTCGGTCATGATTTGGCCTACAGGCAAAAATTTACACGGAAACCGCTATATTATCGAAAGTAAGCTAGGCGTGGGCGGTTTTGGCATCACCTATCTGGCGAAAAACCGAAAAGGCGAATTTGTTGTCATCAAAACCTTGAAAGATGAGGTGATGACTAACCCAGATTTTGCTGATTTTCGGGAAAAATATCAGCATAATTTCCGAGATGAGGCGTTACGAATTGCACTTTGCAGACATCCTCACATTGTTCAAATTGACAATGCGTTTAATGACGAGTCGCTTCCCTGCATTGCGATGGAATATGTTGCGGGGGAGGATTTGTGGAAACGGGTAAAAAATCGCGGTTGTCTGTCGGAAGCGGAAGCTTTGCGTTATATTCGGCAAATTGGAGAGGCGTTAACTGTTGTTCATGATAAAGGTTTGCTGCATCGGGATTTGAAACCACATAATATCATGGTGCGTTCTCATGTTTCCGAAGCAGTTTTAATTGATTTTGGCATTGCTAGAGAGTTTATTCCTAATCTTACTCAAACGCATACTTGGGCGGGAACTCCTGGTTTTACACCGCTTGAGCAGTATGATGAACAAGAACGTCGGGGAGAGTTTACTGATGTTTATGCTTTAGCTGCGACGCTTTATAGTTTGTTGACTGCAAAAACTCCGCCTCCTTCGCCTAACAGAATGGTTAGAGATTCTTTGGTGATACCCAATAATGTTAGTGATTTGGTGCGGAACGGTATTCTTGAGGGAATGAAGTTACAAGCGGAAAAACGTCCACAGTCGGTAACAGAATGGTTGAGATTATTTGAGTCTGATTCAGATGATTTAAGTACGGATAAAGGGGTAGATTACCAGAATTTACGGAAGTTACTCAAAGCGGGAAATTGGCGAGAGGCTGATCAAGAAACTGCTAGAGTAATGCTTAAAGTAGCAGGAAGGGAAAAGGAAGGTTGGTTGGATGTCGAATCTATTAATAATTTTCCCTGTACCGACCTTCGCAGCATTGACCGACTTTGGGTAAAATACAGCAATGGGCGCTTTGGTTTTTCTGTACAAAAGCGCATTTGGGAAAGTGTCGGGGGAAAACCTGGAGAGTGGGATGGAGAAATTTACAAGAAGTTCTGCGACGACGTTGGCTGGTATGAGATGAAAAAAGACACCTGGAAATCATACGAAGACCTCACCTTCTCCCTTAATGCCCCTGGGGGGCATCTCCCTGCTGATGGCGTGGGTTGGGAAGTTTTATAGAGATTGGAGTTTTTGTGTTAGGTGTTTTCTCTCTTCTCTCGCGTCGAGACTTGTAAATTGTAACCTATAAGGCTTTCGGAAAATTTTTAAGAATTGCAACAGAGGGAAATTCCTCGAAGCTATGAGGATTCTGGCTTTCCGATACCTGGCACCGAGGTCGGATAATAGGAATTAGCCTGAACAAACTTTTCTGCCACCGCTGCAATTTCCGGGTCAGTTGCTTCCCACTCGCCCCAAGGAAAGCACATTTGTCCAGGGGCGGATTTTTTGGCTTTGCATTTAATTTTCATTCCCGCTAACAGACGACTACCCCAATGATTTTTCTTGTCAGACTTTGGCAAAGGGCGATATTTTTTACAAAAACCCCGATATTTAGCGGCGCATTCATCCAGCGTTTTACCGAGAGACAAAAAAGCAGGATGCCATTGAGTAATCCCATCATCGCCTAATCTGTCGTGAATGCCATAATTGCTGAAATCATAAAAAAACCCTTGTTGGATTCCCGCTGCTTTCGGGTTAGCGTGAATGTAGCGTAAAGTATTTAAAGCCCTGCGTTTGTCGGTGTTAGGAAAACCCGTACTGTGATAGCGTTTTTCCC
>JBAVZX010001141.1:0-2432 GCA_049589015.1 Phormidium sp.
AATTTCATCCTTTGCACCCGGATGCTGCGGTTCGCCAAGCGGCTTTTTCCCATGTTCAAGAAACTTTAGAATTGGCAGCGCGGTTAAATGCACCGCGAATTCTTACGGTTTGTGGTTTTGGGTCTGAAATTGTCGATTACCAACTGTAATCTGTATCGAACATCGCCAGTTTATTTCTTTACCAAATTTTATAGAATTAATTAATTTATGGCGATAAATTAATTAATTGAATTAGATGATAACGGTTTGCAAACTAATGAACTAAATCAAGAATAAACCTGTATTATAACAGAAGGTAGAATAAAATCTAAAATCGAATGACACCAAAGCAACTGATTAACCCAAAATCAAGATCAAAAACTGAAAAAATACCAGCCAAAGACAGGGTGAATAAGTGTATTTCTCATACAACTGAAAGCCCCAAAAAATCTGGTGCTGATGAACTAAAATGGGAGAAAAGCTATCAAAATGGTTGGGGGAAAAGACTTTTAGTGACAATATTGCTGGTTGGACAAGTTTTTCTGCGAATTTTAAAGGGAAAAATTTGTCGTCGTCACTTGGTTGAACAGATGGCAATAGTGGGTTTTGGTTCTTTAAATTCTGTGCTGTTAATTGCTTTTTTCGCGGGGATAATTTTTACAATTCAAACAGCCAGAGAAATGATGCGCTTTGGGGCGGTTCATCTGGTGGGAGGGGCATTTGCTTTGGCTTTTTGCCGGGAATTGGCTCCAATTTTAACAGCGGGAATTGTGGCGGGACAAGTGGGTTCTGCTTTTGCGGCAGAAATAGGTGAAATGCAGGTAACTGAACAAATAGATGCTTTATATATGTTGCGAACTAACCCGATCGATTATTTAGTTGTACCGCGAGTGGTGGCTTGCTGCATTATGTTACCTGTATTGACTATTTTTGCTTTGGTGATCGGTATATTTGGTGGGGTTTTGGTAGCGACTTATTTTTATAATTTGCCTGCTGCTATATTTTTAAACTCGGTGCGAGACTTTTTAGAGTTAAGCGATCTATTTGCTGTAGTGATTAAAGCTTTTATTTTTGGGGGAATAGTGGCTGTTATTAGTTGTGGCTGGGGGTTGACAACTAAGGGCGGTTCTAAGGGTGTTAGTCGCTCAACTACGGGGGCAGTTGTTACTAGCTGGGTGGGGATTTTTATGATTGATTTTTTGTTATCTTTAGCAATTTTTCAGGAAGTGAGTCTGAAATAATTAAAAAGTAAAAATTAATAATTATGATCCATTCTAATTCTAAAACCCAAATAATATGTGAAATCTATTAACAAAGATAAACTAATATGTAAATAAGTAAATAGATATAATCTTTTAGCAAAAAAGTAGCGCCGAACACATACTCTAAGTTAGAGCTATATTGAAAAAAATAAAAAAAGTTTTAAAATGTTGTACATATTAAACAAGTAAAAGTACTTTAAGTATAAATAAATATTTTTTTAGTATGATGTAGTAATAATGCACTCGTGGCTCAAAGGTTACGGCTTTGAGAAACCTTAAGAATTAAAGAATGTGGGAAATAATTAGGAATTTCATCTCACCTAGCCAGTTTATTCCTCATGGTCATTGCTATTTGTGGAAACCGCCACTGGTTGGATTGCACTTAGTTAGCGATTTGTTAATCGCGATCGCCTATTTTTCTATTCCATCACTGCTAATTTACTTTGTCTGTAAACGAAAAGACATTCCCTTCCACAAAGTATTCTTTTTATTTAGTGCCTTCATTATTCTCTGTGGTTTAGGTCACTTGCTGGAGGTTTGGACGCTGTGGCATCCAGCTTACTGGTTGACAGGAATTGAGAGCGCGTTAACGGCTCTGGTATCCTGCTACACAGCTTTGCAAATGGTAAATTTGTTACCACAATTTTTAGCATTACAAACGCCGGAACAATTAGAAGTATTAAACGTGGAACTACAAAGAGAGATTATTGAAAAACAAAAAGCAGAGTTTGCTTTGCGTCACGCTTACGATGAATTAGAAATTCGGGTTCAAGAACGGACATCTGAGTTAACAGCAGCTAATATAGCATTGGAAACAGAAATTAAGGAAAGAATTGCTGCTGAGTTAGCTTTACGAGAAAGTGAAGCTCGTTTAAAGACTAATAAAGACTTTTTAGACCGGGTACTTAACGCATTGTCCGATCCGATTTTTGTGAAAGACCAACAACATCGTTGGACAATGGTCAATGATGCGTTTTGCCAATTAATGGGTCATCCTCGCGAAGAGTTAATTGGCAAGTCGGATTATGATTTTTTATTGCCAGCAGAAGCGACAACTTTTTGGCAATATGATGATTTAGTTTTCAGGAGCGAAATTGAGCATGAAATAGAAGAAGAATTAACCGATCGATCGGGCAATATTCACACTATTTTAACTAAAAAAATCGCTTTTCGAGATGGCGCAAATGAGCC
>JBAVZX010001142.1:0-8491 GCA_049589015.1 Phormidium sp.
TATTACGATTTACAAATTCCCTGGCGTGCGGGAATCTATGATGCTCAGACTTTTTTGCAGAATTTAAGCAAGGAAATTACTTTGTTGCAGACTAAACCGGGTCGAAAATTTCAGCCTGTGAGTGAGTCGAGTTTTGATGCTTGGATTAAGCTGTATCGCCGGGATGCGAATAGTGATAATTGTCAGATTTCCTATTATTTGAAAGGGGAGTTGATTTCGTTTTTGTTGGATTTGCTGATTCGGGAGAGACAGGGAAATGAGCGATCGCTTGATGATGTGATGCGCTATATGTGGGAGAATTTCGGTAAGGGGGAAATTGGGTTTACGGGTGAACAGTTGCAAGATGCGATCGAATTAGTAGCAGGAAAGGATTTAAGCGACTTTTTCGCCAGCTACATTGATGGTGTGGAAGAGTTACCTTTCGATGAGTATTTAGCACCTTTTGGCTTACGTTTACAAGCTGATATTGAAGCAGATCAACCTCCTTATATTGGTTTAAAAGCCAAAGCTCAAAATGGCAAACAAAAAATTGAATTTGTGGAAATTGGTTCACCTGCACAATTAGCTGGTGTTAGTGCTGATGATGAATTGTTAGCAATTGATGGAATACGAGTCAATGCAGATCAATTGAACGAGAGGTTAAAAGATTACCAACCAGGAGATGCAATTCAATTGTCAATTTTCCATCAAGATGAATTGCAAACTTTGTCAGTTACTTTAGCAGAAGCACAACCTAATACTTACAAAATTGTAGCTGTGGAAAATCCCCATCAAACCCAGCAAGAAAACTTTCATGCTTGGTTGGGAATTCCCTTAACAAAACTGACAAATTAGAATTCTGTAGGGTGCGTCAGCTACAAGGGTAACGCACCTTTTTAATTTTCTAGCTAATGGTTCTTTCTAGTGCTATTTTTACCTTGAATTATAGCAGTATTGCGTAAGTCCTAGTTAAAATTAAACACTGTCGCTGACACTGCTGAAATTAAATTGTTTGACTCTGATTCCTGGTACAACACTATTGCCGGATCTTTCAACAACGCTCAAAGCATCAACATCGCGCAACATTTCTGACAAGTTTTGATTGAAACGGAAATTTTTAATCGGGTAAGCAATCTTGCCGTCTTCAATCCAAAAAGTACCATCGCGAGTCATTCCGGTAACTTCTAAAGTTTTCGGATTAGCAAAATTTACATACCAAGTTCGACTGACAAAAATTCCGCGTTCAGTTTGGGAAATTAAATCATTTAAACTTTGTTCTGTACCCTGCATAACTAAGGGATAAAAATAACTTGTGGGTGCTTTTCCTTGCTGTTGGGCCCAGTAGCGACTGTAGGATAAAAGTTGGGGAATTCCGTCTTTAATTAACTGCAAATAGTTATTACTTAATCCATCACTAAAGCTAGTTCCGAATTGCAATAAAGGATGGGCTGGATCGCGATTTATTTGTACTAAAGGGCTAAACATCGCTTCACCTAAACGATTACCTATTGGTTTTCCATTTGAGTCAATGCGCGACATAAAAGAACGCCCTTCATCGGCAGCGCGTGCGTCTAAACTCCAAATTACCATCATTAATAAGTCGCTGACGGCTGGGGCAGCTAAAATTACTGGATATTTACCGGGGTTGATTTCACGGGGATGACGGGATGCAAAAGCTCGCTCGATTATTTGTTCAGTTAATAGTTTGATCGGTAATTGATTAATGGCAAAACTTGTGCGATCGCACCAACTAGAACCATCTTCAATTTTAGCGGTAAAACTAAAGTTTGCTTCGGTGCCTAGATTAATTGCTCGTAAACCTTGAGAATTACCAATTGCCGATAAAAATGCTTCTGTACTGAGAGTTCCAGAACCATTAATGCCAGCTTTAATACTTTTTTGACAAACTTTTTGAATAATTTCTCCTCTCAGTAAGGGAGAAGATGAGGCGGTTGCTAAATCAAAAGCGGGGGTACGTTGTTGGTAAATTTGCGGTTCTAAAAGTGGCAGTGATTCGGGATCTTCGGGAGCAATTTTTGCTAATTCTTCCGAGAGGTTAATTGTTTGAGCGATCGCATCTTCATCAAGTTCTGTTGTGGAAGCAGAAGCGCTACGTTTCCCAAAATAACTAGTAACTTTCAGGTTAAAGTCCGAGTTACTGATGTTTTGGGTAATCTGATTTTCTGAGTAACGACTGAGAGATGATTCTCCCATGCTTAAGTTGACAAAAACGCCCTCTGCTGTCGATTTTTTGATGACGTTTTCTACTAAGGAAAGGACTTGATCTTCGTTAAGAATATTGGCTGTTGCTGTTCCGGTCATATAAGATATTAAACCACAGATGAACAAAGATAAACACAGATGAAATCATTAGTTATGAGGCGCTAACTTGAATGTTGCGAACGCGCACTGGAACGCAAGCGTGAGACATTTGGGCAACTTGCATTGGTTCTCCTTTTCCGCAGGAATCTGTACCACATTGTTGACGTTCGGAAGCGGGGCCAACTGCATCAATGCTATTCCAAAAATCAGTGGTCATAGAATGGTAATTGACATCTTTTAGCATTCCGACAATTTGGCCTTTTTCAACTTTCCAAAAAGCATCGCCACCGAATTGAAAATTACGTCTTTGTTGGTCGATCGAAAAAGTACCATAGCCATCAATTAAAATGCCTTCTTCGGTATCAGCAATCATTTCTGCTAAAGTAGCAGTATGAGAACCGTTTTCTGGCCCAGGTTCTAATCCTAAGTTGGGAATTCTCACCATTGGAATGCTAGACCAACTATCAGCAAAAGCGCAACCATTACTATTAGGACGACCGAGACGATATGCGGTTTCGCGATCGGTCAAATAATCCACTAAAATTCCGTCTTTAACTACATACCATTCTTGTGCAGGTACGCCTTCATCATCGTAGCTAACAGTGCTCCGTCCTCCTGACTGGGTGCGATCGCATTTAAAATTAACCCAAGGTGCCCCATATTGCAGTTTTCCTAACTTATCAATAGTGGCAAAACTCGTCCCGGCAAAGTTAGCTTCGTAGCCATAAACTCGGTCTAATTCTGTTGGATGTCCGACCGATTCATGGATAGTTAACCATACATTTGTCGGTTTGAGAATCAAGGTTGTGTTAATCCCAGATGGCCCTTTGGGAGCATTAACTTTTTCAATTGCTTCTTGTGCTACTCTATCTATTTGTGATAACAAGTCTGCTGGGTTAATATTTTCGTAACCTTGGTTTAAAGGTGGACGTTCGTAAGTGCGACTTTGGACATCGCCGTGAGCAATTGCCGTACAACTAAATAAGGGATAACTGCGATAAATTGTTTGCTGAATTAAGGAACCAACTGTAGAGGCAAAAACTTTATCTTCTCGACTGAATTCTAAGGAAGAATAAGCTTTCTTGACTCCTTTTTCTTCATAATTCAACAGCTTTTCGTTAATATTTAAAAGTAAATCTGCTTTTTCCGAAATTGGCACAGAAAAAGGATCGATTTCGATCGGGGTAATGTAAGTATCGCGATAAGCTTTTACCGGAACTAATTCTACTTTTTTCTGTTGGGAAAGGCGACTTCCTTGGGCAATTTCTACTGCTAAATTAACAATGCGTTCCATTTCAGCAGGAGTTTTATGAGGACTAGCAGCAAATCCCCACGATCCATTGAGTAATACGCGCACCCCAAAACCAGAACTTAGGTTATCTGAAAGGTTACTTAAAGAGCGATCGCCTGCTGTTAAATACTGAGTTCGATATGTACAAATTCGCACATCTCCATATTCGCATCCAGCTTTTTTAATCAGAGAAATTGCTAATTCAGCTAAATCGGTAGCGGTGCGTGTAGGGGCTTGTACCATAGTATGATGAAAACTTAAAGGTAAAAGTATTGTAGCGATTTTAAAAAAAGGTGGCAAACTTGAGTAATTATTGGTTAATGCAATCGGAAGCAGAGGTTTATAGTATAGCTGATTTAGAGCGCGATCGCCAAACTATTTCGGATGGTGTCTTAACTATCAAGCGCGAAACTTTTTTAGTTAAACAAGGTAATCGCTTGTCAGTAATTCCGATTTCAGAAACAGGGGCAAAAAGCATTTTCAATCTGTCGGTTTTAAAATAATAGGGTAGGATTTACCTACCCCAAATCAAAGTTTCAAAAACAGATTTACCCTTGAGAATCTTCAACTTTTTCAATGGCAATTGTGAGATGGGCAACTAACGCCCCAATTGCCCCAATTGCTGCCACAATGGGAAACATTGCTGTCCCAACTACTCCTCCCACAACACCAATAGTTAGAGGAATTTCTATTAATGTATGTCCTTCTTCGTTTTTGATGGTGATGCGACGAATGTTACCTTGATGAATCAATTCCTTAATTTTACCTACTAAGGCATCACCACTAATACTAAATTCTTCAACTCTAACTTTTTGTTTTGCATCCTCGGTTTCAGGTTCAACGGTAGTTACTTCAATTTCTCCAAATTTGGTTTCGTCTTGAGGTGAATTCATTGTCAAATCTCCATTATTAAATTTCCGGGCATCAAAGTATTTACAATTAACTCATTACCTCCTACATTAGAATCATTCTAACAGCTGATATTACTTTGCATGAACAGCCAAATTTCACTGCTAGGACAACTTTCCTGGTGGAATAATGTGATTCGCACTAACCCTCAAGATGCTAAGGCATATATTCGGCGGGGAATGGTAAATTTTAAGTTAGCTAAAATTGCCGAATCTATTGAGGATTTTGATACAGCAGAGAAGTTAGAACCAAGTCTTAAGCCATATCTTTGGCAACGTGGTCTATCCTACTATTATGCCGAAAAATTTGCCGAAGGTGCTAACCAATTTGAGATAGATTTAACTGTGAATTCTCATGACGTTGAAGAAACGGTGTGGCGATATCTTTGTATTGCTAAGTTTCAGGGTGTTAATGAAGCAAAGAATACTTTATTAGAAGTGCGGAATGATCCGCGAAAGGTAATGCGGTGTGTTTATGATCTGTTTGCGGGGAATTGTTCATCGGAAGATGTGTTAATTGCTGGGGAAGCTGACGGGAAGCAAGGTAAATTTTACAGTCATCTTTATTTGGGTTTGTATTACGAAGCTGAGGTAAATGTGAAAAAAACTCAAAATTACATAGTCAAAGCAGTTAGTTATCAGTTAGAAGATTATATGTGGTATTTAGCTTGCGTACATCAGAAATTAAGAGGTTGGAATTAGTTAAGAAAAATCAGGGTTACTTTCGCTTTTTTCGGTAAAAAGCTGCTAGTTTTTCGGGTGAAATTCCCAGATAATAGCCAATAATCATTAATTTGTTAATTAGGGTGGTCTTTACTATGCCAAGTTGTTGCCAACGGCGACCTGATGTGATCGCTGGTGTGGAGATAATGGCAATTTTTCCGATGTTTCTTAATTGCCGAATCAAGACGAAATCTTCCATAATTGGTTGGATGGGAAAACCACCAATTTTATTAAATATTTCGGCGTTGACAAAGATAGCTTGATCGCCGTAAGGTAGGGAGAAAAAGTGCGATCGCCAATTCACCATCTTCTCTATTAACCTAATCCCTTTAATTTTCGCATTAATTGCTAATTCAAAAGCACCACCAACTATTTCCGGTTTTTGTACTACTGCAAAAATCATTGTCGGAAAATTAGCAGGTAAAATTGTATCGCCATGCAAAAATAGCAGAATGTTCCCGGTTGAAATTGCTGCGCCAGCATTCATTTGGATCGCACGTCCGCGAGGAGAAGACAAAACTTTGTAACCGAAGCTTTCAGCAATAGCAACCGTTTCATCTTCGCTTCCACCATCCACAACAATAACTTCTAACTCTGGGTAACTTTTTAAATTAAGCAAAACATTTTTAATGGCGTTAGCTTCATTCAATACAGGAATGATTACCGAGATTTTTATTTGGTTTTTTGTCATTAATACTTGGCAAATCAATACTTTTTATAATATTAACCACAGATGAACACAGATGAAAGAAAAATTCTTATCTGTTATCTGCGTGCTGCGGTTTAAAATCTAAAATCTCCAGGTCTTCTGGTCGATCAACATCAGAAAGAGTAGTAAGATAAGCAACTGTTAACTTCAGACTTTCGGCAATTTCAACAGTTTGGTGCAATACTTCAGAAGTTCCCCAATTAACTCCTGTAAATAATTCGGGAATTAACCGCTTTAACCCAATTAAATAATAACCGCCATCAGTTGCAGGGCCAAGTACTAATTCATGTTGAAAAAGTGCTGCAAATGCTTCTTCTATTAGTTGGGACTGTAACGCCGGACAGTCGGAACCAATAATTACAACTTTCTCAATTCCGTTGTTAAAAGCTGTTTGAAAAGCTGTCGTCATTCGCCTACCTAAATCACCTTCACTTTGTTGTTTATAGGTAAGATTTTCTCCCAACCATGCTTGCATTAACTGTTGATTTCCGCCAGTAAAATGCACTTCAATTAAAACGTCTTGAAGTTCTTTGACTTGAGTAATTACAGTTTCAGTTAATTGTCGATGCAAATTTGCTGCACCTTCAGCACCAAGAACTGGAATTAGTCGCGTTTTGGTTTTCCCTGGTTCGGGATAGCGAGTAAAAACGATTAAACAGTTTTTCATATTGTTGTTAGTCATTGGTCATTGGTTTGAATGTTTTTTTAACCGCAGATGTTCGTGAGGATTTTCGGTGGGATGCGAGAATTTGGCTTTTTTTACCACAGATATCCACAGATGGACACAGATGTAGGCGAAGCCTTCCCGCAGGGTACACAGATGTTCATTAAACTTTCTTGTCGGATGCGAATGACCAATGACCAATGACAAATGACTAATGACCACTAACTCATTTCTAACATTCTTTGCATGGGTCTTAATGCGGCAATTCTAAGATGTTCTGGTAAAGTGAGTTCTGGGGTGCGATTTTTCATTGCTAAATATAACTTTTCTAAGGTATTTAATCGCATGAAGGGACATTCGTTGCAAGCGCAATTGTTGATTGGTGGCGCGGGAATGAAATGTTTTTGTGGTTCTTGTTTTTGCATTTGGTGAATAATTCCCGGTTCTGTTGCTACGATAAATTCTTGAGCAGAACTTTCGTGGGAATATTTCAATAAAGCACTGGTAGAACCGATAAAATCAGCATGACGTAAAACTGGTGGTTCACATTCGGGATGTGCTAAAACTTTGGCTTGGGGATGAGCAATTTTTAATTGGACAATCTTCTTTTCGGAAAAGTTTTCATGGACAATACAAGCACCTTGCCAAAGTACCATGTCTCGTCCAGTTTGTTGCGTTACGTAGCGTCCAAGATTGCGATCGGGTGCAAAAATTATTGGCTGATCTTCTGGGATTTGGCGAACTATTTTCACAGCATTAGAACTAGTGCAAATAATATCACTCATTGCTTTAATTTCTGCCGAACAATTGATATAAGAAATTACCAAATGTCCGGGGTGTGCAGCTTTAAAAGCAGCGAACTCATCAGGCGGACAAGTATCCGCTAAAGAGCATCCAGCGTTGACATCTGGTAAAAGTACCAATTTGTCTGGGTTGAGAATTTTGGCAGTTTCCGCCATAAAGTGAACCCCAGCAAAAACTATTGCCTCGGCATTTGTACTGGCGGCTCGTCGGGACAGTTCTAAGGAATCACCGATATAATCTGCTACATCTTGGATTTCTGGGTCTTGATAATAGTGAGCCAGAATAACTGCATTTAGTTCTTTCTTGAGCGCTTTAATCGCTCCAACTAAATCATAAGGGATTGCTGAACTTTCAGTGATTTCTCTGGGAGGTAATGTAGTAATAAACACAGCTAATTTCTAATTAAAGTAAGAAGACATGACTGTTACTTTTCATTAATTATAGTTGATTTTACTAAAAAGTGGGTAGTGAGTATCAGTAATAATTACGGAAACCTCTGCCATTAGCGCCACGCCCAGGCGATTAAGCAGTTCAAAATGCTTAGGACTTACGCAGAAACCCGGTATCTTAACGTAATTCCCTCATTTCAGTGTGAGGGGAAGAACGAGAAACCGGGTTTTTTGGGCTACAGCACGTAAGCCCTAAATTTAGTTTTATTGATTGGCTGAAGTAGTGGAAGAACTATCTCAGCGTTCAATGATGATGCTGATGGGTGTTTGGGATAGATTGGGGTGATTCTTGTGCTGGGGGGGAGTGACGAACTAATCCCATTGAGTTTGCCCCAAAACTTGCCAATCCCATTGTTACCAGTCCGGCACTGAATAACCCCATCGAAACTAAACCCGCGGAGAAAATCCCCATTGAAATTATACCGATCGAGACAATTCCATGAGTTGAAACGCCGATCGCCACAATCCCATGCGCTGAAATGCCAATGGCTACAGTACCATGAGCCACAGTTCCTACAGACAACCATTTCTTTTTCATAAACAAACTTGCTGCCCGGAGCTTTGATTCGGCAACTTTAGGCAGTTTTACTTGGCTTGTCAAAAGACAGGTTGTAATAACGCAACAGATTTTTATTTGTCGAT
>JBAVZX010001143.1:0-5854 GCA_049589015.1 Phormidium sp.
TTACTGATATTTAATTGTTCCCGTCGTAAGTTTGGTACGCCTACTTCAAAACCATCCACAGCTATATAAGTTTGCGGTAATCGCCAAATAGTTTCACTGTAGTAATTTTGCGCCGATTCTGATAAAACATAGGGGTCAGCAATGAAGTAATCAACATTGGGAATTCCCGAAGCATCCCATCCTAACCAAGTAACTTGAATAGGGGCTGGTTTTACAGATGTAATTTCGCAGATAATATCTAAAGTAATGCTATCAAGGTCGATTAAAATATCTATTTCATCCTGAATAATTTGCTCTGTTATTTCCACAGCTTCTAATCCAGATTTATAAGCTTGATCTGACTGATTGGCGTACCATTCTTGCAAAGGGTCGTTTCTTTGTTTGCCATTAATTAAATAAGTATAAATTTGAAAGCGTTCTCTGTCGTGGTATTTAAATAACCATCTGGCTAGCCACCCTACTGAATGCCGTCTCAGGCAATGAGATAAATAGCCAATTTTTAAAGGTTGAGTACTATTATAAATTTTGTCTCTCTGTCCGACTGTTTTTTGGCTGGCATATCTTTGAATATTCGATTGACAAATTTGAGCTACTTGATTTTGGAGTCGTCTGTTCTTTTTCAGATCATCTCGAAAATAAGGTAAAAAGTAAGTCGCAGAAAATAACCTAACAACTGTGGTTGGATCAAGATTTGTATGTTCTGCTTTAAATAAGGATTCTAGCAGTGATTCATGTCGCCCAAACACTTCCATAGCTTCTGACCAATATTCACCAGCTGCCACCATTAATCCTCGAATAATCAAATGATTGGCGAATACTTTTTCTGGCAATTCTAAAAATAATGAATAGCACAATTTTGCTGTTTCTATTCCTTTTAAATACTCTTTTGCCTCTTGATAAAAACCCGTTAATTGAATCAAGACTTCTGGATTTATTCTTTCCAGACGTAAAGCCAGTTCTAAAAACCGTGCTGCCAATTCTGGCTTGTGTGCGGAATAGGCTATTTTAACTGAATTTAAAATTAAAATATCTGTAAAACCATAAGGTTCTTGCACGTAGGGTATGCAAGCTTCTGCTAATTCCAAAGATGATGGGTGCAAGGGTTCTGCATCCAAAACACTCCCCAATACTTGCATCAATAGTTGGAAATCTAAATCTATTACTTCCTGGGACTGGAGAATTTCAATTACGCCAAAAGAGTTTAATTCCTCGCCTGTAAAAGTTTTCAATTGGATGCTATGCAGAATTAAATACAACAAATTATTAATATCTATTGGCTTAATTTCCCGGATATGCTGTCGGATTATCCAAGCAACTGAGTTATTTGACAAAGCTTCCCGTCGTTGAGCTTCGGTTTCCAGCACCTCGATCAATTCCTCTGTCCACAGATCAATTTCTTCCGGTTCTCCCTCTGTCATTACTGAGAACCAAGTCATTTGAGCTTCTGCTTCTTTTCCCTGCAAAAGCAAGATTAATCCTAAATGCCAATAGTGAGATTGGTTGTTAGGTTCAGCTGTTATTGCCTGTTCGTAAAGGCTTACCGCCTGACTATAGTCACCTGCAAGCAATAATTGATGCCCTTGCAGCCACCAATGGGTTGGATTGGAAGATGTCATAAGATAAATTATTGTAGTAGTGTTTATGTACCTGACCCAGAAGAACCAAATTCGAGAATTGAAAAAACCCAACAAAAAACAAAGTGGATAGCATCAATTTTTGCTACCCACTTTATCCACATACTATAGTTCAGGCAGGCGAGAAACATTCTAATATAGACTGCCTCTTCTACTTAACAGGTTTCATCGGATCGCATTTAACTTCAGCTGTACCTGCTCCTACTGTAAGTGCTGTTGGTGCAGTTCCAGCTTTTTCTGTTTCACACACCGCTGATTGGGCGGTTACGTCACCACCACCAGTAGGAGTGACCAAACCTACAACTCCTGTGTATGATTTGAGAGCATTATTTACAACGCTTGCGTCCCCAGTAGACCAAGCTCCATTTTTGTCACCACCGATTTTATAGACATAATTAGCAGTTTGAGTTTTAATACCAACTCCCAAGCTGCCCCAGGCATTGTTGTTATCAGTTGCAAAGGCGCTATTCTCAGTATAGAAGGCTTGTTGAGCTTTGTTTACTGAACTCACATACTGCTTGCCTTCTGCTTGCTTGCCTTTATTTGCTTGGTTGAGGAAGGAAGGTAGTGCAATAGCAGCCAAAATCCCAATAATGATAATAACAACTAGTAGTTCAATCAGAGTGAAACCCTGTTCTCCGCTTTCTTGTTTCTTTTGGTTTAAGTGAAGTAAAAGTTTGGTTTTGAATGATGCGTTCATGAGAAGTTTCTCCTTCGGCTCTAGGTGAGTGTTTTTTCCCTTATATATAGAACTTACCCACATCGCTAAATTTCATATCACCTGTCTGAAAAAATTTTTTCACTGAGAGTTCAACTCTAGCTCCGTCAGCGTTCTAAAAGTACATACCCTAACCCCTCCAGGCTAGTTAGTGGGCCTCTGAGAGCTTCAAAGACCGTCTCTTCGTTCATTGGTTCTAGGGTGACGGGATGCACTGGTTTTAGTTGTTTCGATCGCTCCACCAGAGACATCATCGGCTGTGGGCTATCCAATAAGGGGAGCAGGCACGCTGCAACCATGCTGTCTATAAAAAGGATCGGTTCTTTAGCTATTTGCAGATGTTGAGTAATTTCTAAAGGTCTTTGGTTGATAATGCTTGCAAGCATATCTTCTCGAAATCTCGGTGTTATTAGCTGGGGATGCAGATGCACCTGTGCTTCTTGCCAGTCTGGAAGCGTCCACTGATCAACTGGTACAACGGGGAGAGTCGAGTTGGGATGCCCACACCAAAAGTCAAGCAAGCGGTTGCTTGGATGCAAAAGTTCAAATAAATGTAGCTGTTCTTCCACAGAGAGTCCTGGTAAGCTCATTGCCAGAAAAGCAGGTAAATTATCTGGCTCTTTGAACAAATCCATCAAGTCCCATTTTTGGCGATTCACCATGCTGATGAACTCTAAATCTGCTGCTCTCAAGGCGGAGAATACTTCAGGAATGGTGTATCCTTTGTCACCTTGAAGTAAATGATTGGCTAAAATTCGCTCCTCGTCTTTTTCAAAGTCAATATTCCAGGTTTGACCCTTGAGAAGAGTAGTATCTTTTAAAGCTTGCATTGTTTGTCGAACTAAGTCGATTTCCAATTCTTGTGGGTTATCCTCCATAAAGCCCATCATTTTAAAGACTTGCTGAGATCTGTAATAATTAGTTCGCTGCAAGGAACTATGAAGATTGGTGCGGATAATTCCATCTGCTTTTAACACCGACTTCATTGCCTGTAATCCTGTCAATAGATCTGGCAGAAGGTATAGAACTTCGTCATTGTTGATATAGTCAAATTCTCTACCTAAGCTTGACAAATCATCTATTGATAAAACATGGAATTCGGTATTTTCGATCCCATGATATTGCAAGCGATGTCGGGCTAATTTCACCGATTCTTCTGATATATCAATTCCAATAATTTTGGCTCCTGGGTTTGCTTGTGCTAATGCTAAAGCTTTGTATCCACTGCCACAGCCAGCATCTAAAATAATCTTTCCTTCTGTCTGTATAACTTTTTGGTTCCTTAAATAGAAAGAAGTTACCATGTTATGGACATAAAGAAATTGAGGGTTTTCTTTGGGAGACTGTTCCAATGGAGTTCTTGGGTAAGGAGCAGTTTCAAATTGCCGACGAATTTTTTCTAATAATTCAGATGCTTGCTTATCCATTTTAAAGCTCTACTTTTATACAATTTGGGAAATTATTTAGAACAGGATTATCTAAGCTGTTATTCATTGATTTTTCGCCTGAAAGCCTTGCTGCAAGGAGTTTAGGCTTCAAAAATCCCAGTTTAAATCTGTGTCAGTTTAAACTCTTTGTCTCAAATATTCCCTCCCTTCACACAACACTACAACAACCAGCGACAGCTTCGCTAGCTCTATCTGTAAACTGAGATCTTGCAGCAAGGGAGGTAGAACCTCCCAGACCTCGTTCCCAGGTTGAACCTGGGAACGAGAAACGAGAAACAGAGGCTCTGCTTCTAGGTGCAAGATCTCAGTAAAGTTATCTGGGTTTCGCTATTACAGTCTGATACCAAATCCGGCTTTAATACCCGCCCTTATTCTTTAGTCTGCGTAGGCGGACTAAGTTTTGTGTAGCAGCGATTTCAATCGCCCAATCATTTGCTTTTTTTGTTTGTGCTATATTATCCATAGTCGTTATGAGTTTATTTTATCTATGACAAATTCGACAGTAGAAAATTTGGTGATCATTGGTTCTGGGCCTGCGGGGTATACGGCTGCGATTTATGCGGCGCGGGCTAATTTAAAGCCGTTTGTGTTTGAGGGTTTTCAAGCTGGAGGGCTACCTGGTGGACAGCTGATGACGACGACGGAGGTGGAAAATTTTCCGGGTTTCCCGGAAGGGATTACTGGGCCGGAATTAATGGATAGAATGAAGGCGCAGGCGGAACGTTGGGGTGCTGAGTTATTCACGGAAGATGTGACTTTTGTGGATTTAAGTCAACGTCCGTTTATTGTTCGTTCTGAGGAACGGGAAGTTAGAACTCACAGTATTGTAATTGCTACAGGTGCGACGGCGAAACGGTTAGGTTTACCTAGCGAACACCAGTATTGGAGTCGGGGAATTTCAGCTTGTGCGATTTGTGATGGGGCGACTCCGATTTTTCATGGGGTTGAGTTGGCGGTAGTTGGTGCGGGTGATTCGGCGTTGGAAGAGGCGATTTATTTGACTAAGTATGGTTCTGGTGTGCATTTGTTGGTACGAAGTGAGAAAATGCGTGCTTCTAAGACGATGCAGGATCGGGCCTTGAGTAATCCGAAAATTACGGTACATTGGAATACTCAGCCGCTGGATGTGGTGGGTGAGGGCGATCGCATGACGGGGATCAAAGTCCGCGATACTCAGACTGAGGAAGAGAGTATTTTAGAGGTGAAGGGTTTGTTTTATGCGATCGGTCACACTCCCAACACTTCTTTATTTAAGGGACAATTAGAACTTGATGGTGTGGGTTATATTGCCACTAAGCATGGTTCGGTAGAAACTAGTGTGGAAGGTGTGTTTGCTGCGGGTGATGTGCAGGATCACGAGTTTCGCCAAGCGATCACGGCTGCTGGTACTGGTTGTATGGCGGCGATGTTGGCGGAAAGATGGCTTTCTGCTAATAGTTTAATTCAGGAATTCCACAAAACACCTGATGCGGAAAAGGCGGATAGTCCTGATGAAGTGAAGGAAAAAAAAGAAGTATTATCGACGGAGTTTAGCATTGAAGAAACTCGTCATGAGGGTGGCTATGCGTTGCGGAAGTTGTTCCATGATAGCGATCGCTTGTTGGTAGTTAAGTATGTTTCTCCTCATTGTGGCCCTTGTCATACTTTGAAGCCAATTCTTAACAAAGTGGTAGATGAATTTGAGGGCAAAATTCACTTTGTAGAACTGGATATCGAGAAAGACCCAGATATTGCTGAAAATGCCGGGGTTACTGGTACGCCAACAATTCAGTTTTTCAAAGACAAAGAATTGTTAACCGAACTAAAAGGCATTAAACCAAAGAGTCAATATCGCCAGTTAATTGAAAGCTACTTGTAGTTATGAGTATAGAGAAACCTGGTTTGTTTAAGAAACTGGGTTTCTCTTCGGTATTTTATTAAACTAAAAACCGCTATAATTCTGAGGAATAGAGTCATAAGCTGTTACGCATTTAAAAGTCATATTGTAGGGTGCGTCAGATTTAGATATTTTCCTTTCTATATAAGGCTTTACCGTCTGACGCACCCTACTCGTT
>JBAVZX010001144.1:0-3287 GCA_049589015.1 Phormidium sp.
CGCATTTAAATCACTTATTAACGAGTAGGGTGCGTCAGACGGTAAAGCCTTATATAGAAAGGAAAATATCTAAATCTGACGCACCCTACAATATGACTGTATTTAAGTATTTACCCTGAGTACATAAAAGATAATCATGCAGGCAGTTGCCTGGTCTGGTTTTTACCAAATCAGGACTTACGCACTTTCTGGTCAAAAACCCGGTTTCTACGTCAACCGGGCGAGTCTAAACCTGAGATTTTTACAAGAACCCGGTTTTTTTGCGTAAGTCCTACAAACGCCATCTCCCAAAAAACTGTTAAGATATCGTGACTTGCCGCAGAACTAAGGTAAAAATAACCTTAATGAGACTCAAGAGGTTCTGCTCAAGATGCAGCCAATTCGGACATTTAACGTTACACCTGCCTTACCGCCGCGCTTAGAACCCTTGCGGCAGTTAGCTTATAACCTGCATTGGGATTGGAACGTCGATACCAAAGATTTATTTCGTCGTTTAGACCGAGATTTATGGGAATCTAGCCGCCATAACCCAGTTTTAATGCTGGGTACAATTTCCCAAAGCAGATTGCAGGAAATAGCAGAAGACGAAGGCTTTATTGCCCAAATGGAAAGGGCGGCTCAACAATTAGAAGACTACCACCATCGATTAACTTGGTATCACAAACACCGCAAATTAAGCACTGGTGCAAAACTAACAGGTAGTGGGGAAGATTCAGAAGGTTTACCTCATAGCTACCACTCATTACCCACTAATCAAACAGAATGCTTCGCTTACTTTTCTATGGAATTTGGGTTAACAGATTGCTTACCCATTTATTCCGGTGGTTTAGGCGTTTTAGCAGGAGATCATTTAAAATCTGCCAGTGATTTAGGATTACCTTTAGTTGGGGTAGGTTTACTTTATCAAGAAGGTTATTTCAGTCAGTTTCTTAATGCAGATGGTTGGCAAACTGAACATTACCCAATCAATGATTTTTACAATATGCCTTTACATCTGGAACGCCATCCAGATGGTTCGGAAATACAAATTGAAGTAGATTATCCGGGGCGAAAAGTTTATGCGCGGATTTGGCGGGTACAAATAGGAACTGTACCTTTGTATTTGCTGGATACTAATATTGATGCTAACCCCAGTAAATACGACCATGATATCACTGACAGATTATATGGCGGTGATATTGATATGCGGATTCACCAAGAAATGATGTTAGGAATTGGTGGAGTGCGTGCTTTAACAGCTTTAGGCTTAAAACCAAGTGCTTTCCATAAGAATGAAGGGCACTCAGCCTTTTTATCCTTAGAACGTATTCGGGTTTTAATTCAAGAACAAGGTTTAAGTTTTACTCAAGCAAAGCAGGTAATTGCTGCTAGTAGCATATTTACTACGCACACTCCTGTGCCAGCAGGAATTGACTTGTTCTCTCCTGATAAAATCATTTATTACCTGGGTTACTATGCGGATATATTCGGTTTACAAAAAGAAGAATTTTTGGCTTTAGGAAGGGAAAATACTGGTGATTTAAGTGCGCCATTTAGTATGGCAATTTTGGCAATTAAAATGGCATCTTTTGTGAATGGGGTTGCCAAATTGCATGGGGTAGTTTCACAGGCAATGTTCAAAGGACTATGGCCTAGTTTACCTGTGGAAGAAGTACCAATTACATCAATTACTAATGGTGTTCATGCCCGTAGTTGTGTTTCTCCGGTCATGCAGGGTTTGTACGATCGCTATTTAGGCCCCCGTTGGGAAAGGGCTTCTAGCAGCGATCCTTTATGGGATAAAGTAACAGCAATACCGGATGAAGAATTATGGCGATATCACGAACGTTGTCGTGCTGAATTAATCGTATTTGCCCGGGAAAGATTGGTCAAGAAATTGCGGGAAAGGGGTGCTTCCGTAGACCAAATTTCCCAAGCAGCAGAAGTTCTCGATCCGAGTGTTTTAACTATTGGGTTTGCCCGTCGCTTTGCTACTTATAAACGGGCAACTTTGTGGATGCGTGATCTGGAACGCATCAAGCGTATTATGTTGGGAAATAAATCACAGCGATTGCAATTTGTCATTGCTGGAAAAGCACACCCCCAAGATATTCCGGGTAAAGAGTTAATTAAAGCGATTAACCATATAATTGGGGAAGAAAATTTGAGTCGTAATGTGGTGTTTATTCCTGATTACGATTTAAATGTTGCCCGACACATGATTGCGGGTTGCGATGTGTGGTTAAATACTCCGAGAAGACCAAGAGAAGCTTCTGGTACTAGTGGGATGAAAGCTTCAATGAATGGTCTTTTAAACCTCAGTGTTTTGGACGGTTGGTGGGATGAAGCTGATTATGTCCGCACTGGTTGGCCCATTGGTCACGGGGAAGATTATGAAGATCCAAATTATCAAGATGAAGTGGAAGCAAATGCACTTTATGATTGCATTGAAAAAGAGGTAGTACCGCTATTTTATCATCGCGATGCTGAAGGTACTCCTCGCGGTTGGGTAAGCAAAATGAAAGATGCAATTCGCATCAATTGCCCTTATTTTAATACGGCAAGAATGGTGCGAGAGTATGCTTCTAGGGCTTATTTCCCGGCTGGCGATCGCTACTTTACCATGACTTCTGAAAAATATGCTCCCGCTAAAGAGTTGGCTGACTGGAAATATAAAATGTTTGACCAGTGGTACAACATGAAAATTGAGAATGTCGATGTTTCCGAAGGTGACCAACTGCAAGTCAATCAAACTGTTCATGTTAAATCCCAAATTAATTTAGCCGGAATTAGTCCAGATCATGTGCGGGTAGAACTGTACACTGGACTATTAAATGCTAACGGAGATATTGTCAACGGAACGCCAACAGAAATGGATTACCAAGGTGCTGATTCCAATGGAATTAGCATTTACACTGGCAATATTACCTACACTTCCAGTGGTTTACAAGGAATGTCTTTGCGGGTTTTACCTAAGCATGAATATCTCAGCAATCCTTATGATTTAGGATTGATTCTTTGGGCGCAATAAACCCCACCCCCAACCCCCTCCCCGTACACGGAGAGGGGGCTAAATTTTATCTGTGTTAATCTGTGTTTATCTGTGGATATCTGTGGTTTAAAAAAATATTGTTTAATTTTCAAGTTAATTTTAATGGATTATGTAAAGAATTAGGAACTACAATATATCCTGTAGAATTATCACCTAAAACTAAATTTCGTTCTTTACCCCAATACCACCAGTAAGCACCAACATAAGCACAAATTAAACTATCAAGTTGGTCTTCTACACTTTTCATAGCTAACCC
>JBAVZX010001145.1:0-4170 GCA_049589015.1 Phormidium sp.
TTTTTATCAAAAAATTGGGTTGAAAACCCCGTCCTTCTAGGACGGCTTTATATGCTACAGTGGATTCCAGAGGAAAGGTAATTAACCTCTCTAAAAACCTCGTATCTAACGGATACATTGAACCTTGAAAACTAAAGATATGGGGTTCTGAACAGGAATGCTTGTTCAGGTAAAATCTTTAAGCACCAAGTATAGAGAAACACAATATTAGTATTCTCAAGTAGGGTAGGGCATACCCGAACTATTAAACGCTTAGGGAGAGAACCACCTCTGGTGCAGAAAAGTAATTTTCTGTATTAAGTGGACTCGATGAACTAAGAATCTCAGCACCTTCAGGTAGGAGAGTGTCAACTAGCTGTCGGATTACTAGTTTCTTTGTTGGCCCAATAGCTGATCTAAAAGCCATTGGTTAGAAGCGCTATCCAGCGCTGGCAGCAAACGAAAGTTAAAATACTCTTCCCAAACTTCAGTCCCATAATTAGCCACAAATGAGTTTTCTAGCTGCTGAAATTGACCATAGTTGCGATTGCTAATCGCGGTCAGCAAAGAGATTAGTTCAGCAATAGGGATTTGGGTTATTACTCCAGCCAATTGAGCCTCAGTCATCTTGGATATCCTCAAAAATGCAAACAATGGGAAGAATGCCGCGCCCGGTGTTGATAATCTCTACAACCCGCTTACCTTTACGTTTGGCGATTTTGTAGCAGTTGGCTTCTGTAGCCGCTGCTGCCCAGTCTCTTGTCTCTCTTAATGGACTCCACTCCGGTCGCTCCTCTGGTTTCTCGTTGGTCATTTAATTTTTACTTGGTTTGTCTTTAGGCGACACATCAATCACGGTATTCAGCATTTTCAATAGTACCTGGATACGTGCTGTTATGTCTAAAGATAGCACTTGATGGCACGCCTTACCCTACCTACTTCAAAAGTGCTGAAATCCTTGGCTGAGGCTCAAATTTACGTCGGAATAATTGCCTGTATCATCTGTTATTTGAACAATTTTTTCTTTAGTAATTCTGCCAATAATTGCGCTTTCTTTTCCTAATTTTTCAACTAAAGTTTTGGCTATTTCCAGGGGAAGACACAAGACTAATTCAAAGTCTTCGCCGCCATATAATACCCATTCTATACTTTGTTCTGGGGATAACCAATTGAGGAAAGCTGGTGGTGTGGGAATTTGCGATCGCTCTATTTTTGCCCCCACTTTACTAAAATTACAAATCTGTAGAATTGCGTCTGCTAAACCGTCGCTACTATCCATTCCGGCGAGGGGGATTGATGAGGATGACAGGCAAGATGCCTGTCCTACGGATGATAGGATTTCCCAGAGTATTGGTAGTATATCTAATCTGGGTTTGGGGCGTTGATGGGCTTTAATTAATGTATTTTTGTCAGTGTCTTTGAGGGTTTTTCCAATTTCTAGATTTAGCAATAATTCTAACCCAGCTTTTGAGGCACCGTGAATTCCTGTAACTACAATTGCATATCCCGGTTGAGCATTTCCCCGACGCATAATATAATCAGGATTAGCTTGTCCGAAAGCAGTAATTGAGATGGTGTTAATTGGCGATCGCACTACATCACCTCCAACAATGGGAGTATGATAAACTTGCAAACAATCATTCATTCCCTGATAAAGTTTTTCCACACAACTAACAGGTGTATCGCCATTAATTGCTAAACCTACAGTTATTCCCAAAGGTGTTGCACCCATCGCCGCCAGATCTGATAAATTAGCAGCAGCAGCACGCCAACCTGCGTCTTCTGGGGAGGTAGTGCGATCGCTAAAATGTACCCCTGCAACTAACACATCAGTTGTCACAATTAAAGATTGTCCTGGCAAAGTTTTAATTACTGCTGCATCATCACCAATTATATCTGGAGGACAAAAGCGGTGTAATTTTTGCAGTAAACCTTGTTCGCCAATCTCTTTAACTTTTTGTCCAGAGTTTTCCTCAAACATAACTACATTTTGGGGAATCGATAATAAGTATTTCCTTCATTATCTACTTCGGGATACGCCCCAAATATCTTCACTTGTTCATCTAAATATTGTTTAGCTAAATGCGGTTCAACTCTAGCAGTTGCTGATAGTTGAATCAACGAAACACAACTATCTCTATCTTCTAACAACCGATAAAAAGCATTAGTTAATTTCTGTTGTTTACTCTTAGATTCTGCCGCCCTAAATAGGACAAAACCCGTCATTCCCAACAAAGACATTACCAGTAAATATTCTAGAACTGCCATAATTTAATTGCCTGTTTTTTCAGTAAATAAAAGGAATGATTTTTTTGGTTTTTCGCTGGTATGCTTGATATCGATCGCCACACTTCTCGATCAGCATTTTTTCTTCTATATTAATTCTATTTCCTAACCAAATTGTACAGCTAACTACAGTCAGTACTAGGCTAACAAAGCTTTGCAGAATAATGCAATATCCAACCAGGAGTAAAACATAGCTCAGATATACGGGATGTCGCACTTGACGATAAATACCTGTAGTGACTAAATGATGATTTGGTTTGATGGTGATGCGATCGAACAAACCCTTCAGCGTGCGAATTGCTAATTGATTAATAATTATCGCTGACACTACAATAATAATACCAAAGACCTGGCAAACATTTTCAGTTTTTGACAACCGGGAAAAATCATAAATTCCCCACCAATGGATAATTAGAAAAGCAATAAATTGTCCCGCTAAGATTACCAAACCCAAAGATTCTTTAAATTGAGCATCTGCATTAGTCTTACTTAATTTGCCATAGCGCCAAACCCGCCAAATATTCCCCGAAAAAAACAGCAAATAACTGAGCGATAAAAAAATAACTTGCCATTTTTGGATTGCGCCAAACCAAACTGCTGGCAACACAATAAAAATGGCAAGAAAGGCGAACACTACGAACAATGACTGTATAGCTAAGGAAAGATTGCTCATAGTAACTTCGATGATTATTGGGAAAAAAGTTTAAAAAAGATTTTGGCGATTAAAATCGCTACTACACAAACCAAACCTGCCTTCGCAGGTTATTAAGTCCGCGTAGGCGGACTTTGTTTGTATAGCCCCGACTTTAGTCGGAGGAGCTTTTCTGAACTAAATTTTCTGCACCTTTAATCACTTTTGCCGATTCAATTTTGTCACCTTGTTTCAGCTTTTGCAAAATATCTTTCCCTTCAGTTACAAAACCAAAAATGGTGTAGCGACCATCCAACAAATTTAACCCAGCAGGTGTTAATTCTGGTTCAAACAAGAAGAAGAAAAACTGGGAAGAACCGCCATTAACTTCTGATTCTGGTCTAGCCATTGCTACCGCACCGTAAGCTGAGAAAGGTAGCACAGGCTGGTCGCGATAACGTCCAGCATCTTCTAGGGTAATACCATAAGTGGGAGCATCATCGCCTCTGACTAAAATTTCCAGGGGAATAGCCCGATATTTTTTGGTATTAGGGTCAATAAAACCTTGATCTTTGCCGTCTGGATCTCCAGTTTGGAGGACGTAAGATTCTTCAGCGCGAGTAAAAGGTAAACCGTTGTAAAAACCACGTTGTACTAAATCGACAAAATTACCAGCGGTGACAGGGGCGCTGTAGCCATCAAGTACGAGGGTAATATCGCCTTTTTCCGTGGTCATTTTGACGGTAGCACGACCTTTGAGTTGAGGTAAATTGCTATATTCGGCAGGAACTTCAAAGGGAAATTTCTGCACCATGTATTCTTCTAATTCCCCTACCAAATCTAGGACACTAGAACTTTGATCTAACAATTCTGGCCTATTTTTAGCTTCAGCGGCAGCTTTGAGAGAATCTAAACTTTCACTAATTTGATTAATCAAAGCTTCAGCTTGGGGTTTTTGGTTATCTGGGATGCTAGCTAACAAATCGGATTGACGATCGCCAACGATTTTAGCAGCCTTCTTGATATCACCATTAATCGTACTCCAGCGTTTACCCCGCAACTGTTGAGAAATATCTTCTAAACTCTGTTGCAGTTCTCTCACTTGCTGATTATCGATCGGCAAAGAATACCGCAAAAGCGCTTTACCATCAGTAATGGCATTCCCCTGTGGTAAGCGACTCTCCCGCACACCAGCAGCACAAAGACCAATGGACAGAGTGACTAACAGTAAAGCCAAGATGCCAGTTTTTAGCCAGCTTTTCAGCACATTTAGG
>JBAVZX010001146.1:0-10669 GCA_049589015.1 Phormidium sp.
ATGTGAAACATTATCACTGGAGAAACAGATATGGCAATTAACAAAACTCACGTATCTTTGAACGTCAGCGACATAAATAAATCCGTGACATTTTATCAAGCAATGTTTGGGATTAGTCCTGTCAAATACAAAGCTGACTATGCCAAATTCGACATTGCTAATCCACCACTGAATCTAACACTACAACTAAGTTCTAATATCAAGACTGGGGGAACATTATCTCATTTAGGAGTGCAGGTTGAAAGTAGCCAAGATGTGCAAAGTGCGATCGCTAGATTTAAAGCCGCAGGGCTAACATTATTTGAAGAAAAAGATACCAACTGTTGCTATGCTTTGCAAGACAAAGTATGGGTAACAGATCCAGACGGAAATAAATGGGAAATTTTTGTTGTAAAAGTAGCAGATACCGCACCCGAAGAAAACATCGGTACTGTGGTTAATTCCGCTTTAAAAGTAACAACACCACCATGCTGCGGTTAATCCATTTTATTTTTTTAACGCTGAGGAATTCCGATGAAAAAAGTGATGTTTGTTTGCAAGAAAAACTCGGCCCGATCGCAAATGGCAGAAGGATTTGCTAAAACAATAGGAAAAGACAAAATAGCCGTTACCAGTTCCGGCTTAGAAGCAAGCGAAGTTAATCCCAACGCCGTAGAAGTAATGTCAGAAATTGGCATAGATATTACCGATCAAACATCCAAAGCCCTAAGTGATTTTCAAGCCGAAAATTATGATGCAGTAATTTCCTTATGTGGCTGTGGAGTCAACTTACCAGAAGCGTGGGTATTAAGAGAAATCTTTGAAGATTGGCAACTAGAAGATCCCGCCGAAAAATCAAAAGAAACCTTTCAAACCGTGCGAGATCAAATTAAAGAAAGAGTAGCCAACCTAGTAGAAAAACTCAGTTAAATCAATGATAACAAAGATGAACACAGAAGACAGAATAAAATCTTCATCTGCGTTCATCTGCGTTTATCTGCTTGCATCTGCGTACTAAAAAACATAAATACAAAGCCCAAAGATAACATCTACATCTGTGTTCATCCGTGTTCATCTGTGGACATCTGTGGTAAAAAAAAATCCCTAACCTCAACTTATTATAAAAAAGTTAAAATCACCATATAACCAATTAGTAAACAGCTATACTAAAAGAGTACTTCAACACCTAAACTTCACAGTTATGACTAACATCAAAGTAGAAATTCTAGGTTCCGGCTGTAAAAAATGCCATCAATTAGAAGAAAACGCCAAAAAAGCCATTTCTGACTTAGGAATTACCGCCGAACTTGACCATATTACCGATCAAATTGAAATAGCTAAACGGGGAGTAATGTCCACCCCAGCCTTAGCAGTAAATGGCAAAGTAGTCAGCAAAGGAAAAGTAATTTCCCCCGAAGAAATCAAGCCATTATTGCAGGTGTAAACATTAAAAAATGTTCGATCCATTTTATCCCTTCGATTGGCTAGCCAGCCAAATTGTCACTAAATTATTTGGTTTATCCTTAGACACACATTTAGGCGCTAGCCTGCATTTTTTCCTTTACGACGTTCCCAAGGTTCTCACATTGCTGCTAGTGATTAGCTTTATAGTGGGAACAGTGCAAACCTTCTTAGAACCAGAAAAAGTGCGATATTGGTTAGGAGGAAAACGCACGATTTTTGGAAATTGTTTGGCTGCTGGTATTGGGATTTTTACACCATTTTGTTCTTGTTCAGCAGTTCCCTTATTTATTGGATTTTTAGAAGCCGGAGTCCCATTAGGAGTAACATTTTCTTATTTAATTTCTGCGCCGATGGTGAACGAAGTTGCGGTAATAATGCTGTGGGGATTGTTTGGGTTTAAAGTCACTTTGATTTATATTGGATTTGGGGTGATTTTAGCGATCGCAGCCGGATACATCATCAGCCTCCTAAAACTAGAAAAATGGGTAGAACCCTTCGTTTGGGAACTACAAAAATCTCGACAAAACCAAGAACAAGACGAAACAGAAACCGAAATTCCCCTAACTTGGAAACAGAGAATTACCCAAGGACAATATTCAGCCACAGAAATCTTTAAAACCGTATGGCCTTATGTAGTTGGAGGCATCGCCATTGGTGCAGTAATTCACGGTTATGCACCAGCAGATATAATTACCAAATGGGCAGGAAATAACAATCCATTCGCCGTACCAATTGCCACAATCATAGGCGTTCCCCTGTATGCTAATATTGCCGGAGTCTTACCAATTACAGAAGCCTTAGTTAGCAAAGGAATGTCATTAGGAACAGTGCTTTCCTTCACAATGGCAGTCACCGCCCTTTCTTTACCAGAAATCATAATTTTACGCAAAGTCTTACGTCCGCAATTACTAGCAGTATTCATTTCCTTAGTAACTGTAGGTATTATCAGCATTGGCTATCTTTTCAACGCCTTATTTTGATAAGAAATTAATACTAAATCATCTGGCATCTGCGCTGTTAGCCCGCCCGGAAATCAATTTCCAGGCTAATAGCTCAAGTCCATTAAAATGGACTGAAAGTATAAGAATTGAAAGTATTTAGTCCTCTTTAGAGGAGTTTAGCTATTAGCCTGCGAATTGATTCGCAGGCGGATTTTGGGGCTGGTGCAAGATATGAAAGCGTTCACCCGTTGTATCACTGCTATACGTTTCAATCCCTGAAAGGGATTAAGGTTTTTTCCGTCTTTTCCCTCATTGGTCGGATAAATCCAATGTGCCGGGTTTCAATCCCTGAAAGGGATTAAGGTTTTTTCCGTCCCTGGTAGCTTTACCGTTACTATCTCTGTTAACCTTTGTGTTTCAATCCCTGAAAGGGATTAAGGTTTTTTCCGTCTGCGGGAACCCGAAAAGCAGAATATATGAAGTTTTCAAGGTGCGATTTCGCGGATTGAAAAAATTATATCATTCCAACCCGTAACTTGAGAAATCAAGAATTGTAAAGTGAGCATAAAACCCAATCAGACCAAGGGTCTGGAGAGTTGCGCGGATCGGAAACCGGGTAGATGAATAGTTAAAGCCTTGCGAGAAAAGCATTTGCGCCACTTGCATCAGCAGAACAAAAACCAACACCCACCCATCCGCGCACTTAAGCAAAAAAATTGTTTCATCGCGCACTTGTTCATCACCGATCGCGTTATTGTTTGAATGGAACAAGCGTGAACCAACTTTCTCCATAATATGTTTTCCCTTGAGATAACGCCAAATCCATCAGGAACCGAAATCGGTCAAAAAAGACGCATCCTAGTAGTAGAAGACGAAGACCTGATTCGTGAAATGCTAGTCATGGCATTGCAAGAACAAGACTACCAAGTACTCACAGCTGCGGACGGACAAAAAGCAATTAGTATCCTGCAAAACGCCAGCAACGAAACCGCAGAATCATTCATTGACCTAGTAGTGTTAGACATCATGCTACCCCTAGTCAATGGACTAGACATTTGTCGGTTACTCCGTCACCAAGGTAATCCAATCCCCATACTAATACTTAGCGCCAAAGGTAGCGAAACCGATCGCGTATTAGGCTTAGAAGTAGGCGCAGACGACTACCTCACCAAACCCTTCAGTATGCGGGAATTTGTCGCCCGTTGTCGCGCCTTACTCCGTCGTCAACGCCTCAGTGGTTTAACACAACCACCAATGTTGCAGTATAAAGAAATTACACTCTACCCCCAAGAATGTCGTGTCTTACTACACGGAGAAGAAATCAACCTCGCACCCAAAGAATTCCGCATCCTAGAATTATTTATGAGCTCCCCTCGGCGTGTCTGGTCACGAGAACAACTACTCGACCAAGTTTGGGGACAAGATTTTGTCGGAGATAGTAAAACCGTCGATGTCCACATTCGTTGGATGCGCGAGAAATTGGAAAAAGACCCTAGTCGCCCAGAATACATTATTACCATTCGCGGATTTGGTTATCGATTTGGATAGTTTGAAAATTTCGTGATTTGGTTGATAGTTGAAATGTGGTTAGTTGATATTTACTTGGTCGCTAGCCACCGATCGCAAAAATGTCAATAATTGAATTTATCATTGGTTTACTAATAGGATTGGCATTTTCCCTATTCTGGCGAATGCGCTTTAATCAAAAATTAAAGCACTTATTGCTATCTCTCCAAATACAAGGTACTGACTCAGCCTTACCAGTAATCTCTCGTTTGCGTCGAGGAATAACTTTAGCAAATCAACATCGCCAACTACTAGAAAGTGAAATCCAAACTTGGCAAGAAATTCTGCAAATATCACCCTGCGGCTTTCTCATGGTAGATGAAGAAAACCAGCTAATTTGGTGTAACGAACAAGCAAGACAAATGTTAAATATAGACAGGTGGGAACCTGGACAAGTGCGCTTGCTACTCGAATTAGTCCGTTCTTACGAACTCGATGTATTAATTGATCAAACTCGTCACCAAGAACAACCCATCAAACAAGAATGGGTATTTCATAGCACTTACTCCAACACAGAAACACGAGGATATCAAGAGCATCTCATACCCAAATCTCTCACCATCCGAGCTACCAGTTTGCCCTTATCCAATGGGCGAGTTGGAGTATTCTTAGAAAATCGGCAAGCCTTAGTCGAACTTTCTCAAGCACAAAATCGTTGGGTATCAGATTTAGCGCATGAATTGAGAACACCACTTACATCGATTCAATTAGTAGCAGAAGCCTTACAAGACCGTTTAGAACCACCTTTAAGCCGTTGGGTAGAACGTTTATTACCAGAAGTTAATCGACTAATTAGCTTAGTACAAGATTGGTTAGAACTCAGCCAACTAGAAACTGATTCCAGCAACCAACTGCGCCGTAAACCCTTAGATTTACACTCATTAATTTGTTCCGTTTGGCAAAGCTTAGAACCTTTATATAATCCCAAAAATCTCAAATTAAACTATTTTGGCCCCGAATCTCTGTCTATAGAAGCCGACGAGTCTCGTTTATACCGAGTCTTTTTAAACATTCTTGATAATAGTATTAAATACAGCCCAGAAGCCGGAGAAATTAGAGTTGTATTTAATATCTATCCACAGACAGGTATTCCCAAATTTGTAGAGATTAATATTATAGATTGTGGCCCTGGCTTTCCTGAGTTAGATTTACCTTATGTTTTTGAAAGGCTTTATCGAGGAGATATTTCTCGGCAAAGGCAAACAACATCTACTTCCGAATCAGAAGGTACAATTAAATCTACTACAACAGGTAGTGGTTTGGGGTTAGCGATCGTCCGCCAAATCATCCTAGCTCACGGTGGTTCTGTCACCGCCAAAAATCATCCCCAAACAGGTGGCGCTTGGCTCCAAATAGAATTACCTTATGAAAAATCTGTAAACGATTAAAATTTAGATAATCACACCTTATTTGGTAGCTGAATTAGGGTGAACTTCTCTTCTTTCAACCCCCCACCCGAACGCATCAACTTTGAGCGCAGTCTCAGGCGCTTAGAACGTGATGTCCTACGCATGGGCGCATTAGTAGAACAATCCTTCCGTTTGTCTCATCAGTCCCTATTTAACCGCGACTTAGCTGCTGCTGAGACAATACCCTTAATGGATAAACAAATTGACCAACTTTACCGCCAAATAGAATTAGACTGTGCTGCCCTAATCACATTACAAGCACCAGTAGCCCAAGACGTGCGCCTATTAAGCGCCTATATGCAATTAGTCCGAGATTTAGAACGAATCGGTGACTATGCTAAAGACTTAGCCGAAATTTCGATCAAACTCTTTCCCTATCCACCTCACGCCTATTTATCAGAAATCGCAGCTATGTCCCATCAAGCTCAAGCAATGCTAGCAATGAGCTTAGTAGCTATAGCCGACTTAGACGCAGAAGCCGGAAGACAAGTTAAACAGCAAGATGATGTAGTTGATATCGCTTACGAAACTTTTTACCAACGTCTAGCAGGTCAACGCGACATTAAAGGCGTAGTCGAACCAATCCTATTACTAGTTTTAGTGATCCGTCACCTAGAACGCATGGCAGACCACGCCACCAACATCGGTCAAAGAGTAGCTTATATTGTCACTGGTCATCGCTCTTAAAGGGGGGCAACAACGTACCTAAATATAATTAGGGCTTGCTGAATAAAAGTAAAAAGTAAGATAGGCAATGGTTTTGCGCCTTTTTTGCATAAACAAGTGCAAGTTTTTCAGACCTTTTGGCGCAAAATCCTTGCCTTTTTCGAGGAAGTTGTAGGGACACGGCATGAAAGAGATAACGGTAGAAATTGCAAATATTAATGATGTCGTGTCCCTACCCCCACCAACAGACTTATTCAGCAAGCCCTAATTAATCCTTCCATCCATCAGCATTTCCTTAACAGCTTCAGCATCTAAAGGTCGGGCAAAAAAGTAACCTTGCCCAAAATCACAACCTAAATCTTGCAATATTCTCAATTGTTCTTGAGTTTCGATCCCTTCGGCGATCGTATCTAGACTTAAATTGTGAGCCAGGTTAATAATGCTTTTAACAATCTGTAGAGAATTTTCTTCAGACGAGATGTTACTGATAAAGGATTGATCGATCTTTATCGTATCAAATGGCAAACGATGGAGATAACTCAGGGAAGAATAACCAGTGCCAAAATCATCAATGCTTAACTGAATTCCCCTCTTTCTCATCTCATTGAGGAAATATTTGAACGACTCTCTATTGTCGATCATCAAACTTTCAGTAATTTCCAGCTTGAGACTGTTACCTTTCAACCCGGTAGCTGTCAAAATTTGGTCAATTGCTTCCACACAATTTGATTGATGTAACTGTTTTCCTGAAATATTGATACTCATTCGTAATGAAGCAGCATTCTCAAATTGTTCCTGCCATGCTTTCATTTGGCGACAGGCTTCAGATAAGATTAAATCGCCCAAGGGAATGATTAACCCAGTTTCTTCAGCGACGGGGATAAATTCTGCGGGCGAAACTAACCCTTTTTGCGGATGTTTCCATCTCACTAAAGCCTCAAAACCCACCAAATTAGAAGTAGTTAATGAGACAATTGGTTGATAGTTGAGGATAAACTCTTGATGCTTCAGTGCTTGAATCAGGGAATTTTCTAACTCTAACAAGCGACTTGTTTGATTGTATAATATTGACGCAAAAATCTGATAACAGGCTTTCCCTTGATGCTTCGCTTCATACATCGCCAGATCCGCATTCCTCAGCAGATCTGGTGCCAGACTTATCTCGGTTGAAGAGAAAGCAATTCCAATACTAGCACTGATAAAAAGTTCTTGTGAGTCAATCAAAATTGGTTGCTGCAAACTTGTAAGAATTCGTTCTGCGATCTGAATTGCCTCTGTCTGATTTTTGAGATCCTGGAGCAACAAAACAAACTCATCACCGCCCAAACGAGCTACGGTATCAACAGCACGGACACACTGACTAAACTTTTTGCCACTTTCTATTAATATTTTATCCCCCATTTCATGCCCTAGCGAATCATTGATCAGTTTAAAGCGATCCAAATCCAAAAATAGAACCGCAAACAAATAGTCTTGATTTCGTTTTAAGAGTTCAATACTTTGTTCAATTCGATCCATTAATAAGATCCGATTCGGCAAACCCGTTAAGGTATCATACAAAGCATTGCGACGTAATAGATCCTCAGCTTGCTTGCGTTGAGTCACATCGATCGCCATCAAAATGTTATTTTTTTTTCGATAAATAATTTATTTGCCACCTATTAAAGTTCCAAACGCGGTTTTCTCCCCAGTTGGTTCTAATGATAAATTCCTCGTGATTAATTTGGCGATCGATTTGGGAGAATTGCTGAATATTCGGAAGGATCTTTTGACTTTTTTCAAAAGCACGTTCTAAGCAACTCGCCATCGTCGGCATATCATCGATTCTATAGCCAGTTAATTCCGTCCAAGCTTGGTTAATTTCCAAGATTTCTCCATTTTCAGCATAGATCAGCATCGGAAAAGGAGCATCAAGAAATAATTTGTGGAAACGCTCCTCACTTTCCCGCAAAACTTGTTCTTTGCGTTTATATTCTGTAAGATCGGTAATAATAATGCAGTATATGGAAGTATTATCTATTTTTAATTGAGTGCTGGATAGCTGAACTGGAATTTCACTTCCATCAAAAGTCATTAACGATATTTCTTGAGTTATTGCTATCTCTGTCTGACACTGTTGCAAAAATATTTGAAATTTGGGTAAATCCCCAAGTAAAACAAAGTTTTCAAACTGAGAACCGATGACATTTTCTAAAGGGTAGCCTAAAAGGTTGACCAATTTCTGATTAGAATACAAAATAGAGCCAAGAGAAGATAATGTAGCGGCTCCTTCTCCCATTTGTTCAACAAAAATCTGATGAACATAATCTATCCCCTCAAGTGTAGAAACCTGCTCACCTTGATCTGTCTCAACGACTAGGGCATTAATTTCACCACAACGAATTGCCTGTAATGTTTCTTGGGCGCTAGTCTGTTGCTCACGAAGCACCTCTATTTGCTCGCTCAGTTCCTCTATTATTTGGACTAATTTAACAATTCTGCTCTCAACGTTTTCCATCTTCAAATACTGAAAGAGTGCTGTCACTAAGCTACACTATAAACAGAAATAGACAGAAGGGAAAAAAAGGTAAAGGGTAAAGTGAAATTTAATTCTCTGCCCCTCTACCCTTCTGCTTAACCTGAAGATTACCAAATCCTTAGAAAGTAAAGGTAGTCCGAATTGTTCCTACCCAAATGGTATCGTTTTTGTCGTTGTGTTCCGGGTTAAGAATCACAAACCCACCAGGAGTCACCGAAATATTGTTATTGATTCTGATCTTATAGAAAGCTTCCAAATGGTAGGAAGTATCACTATCTTTCCGATTTGGTACATTAGCCAAATTTCTGAAAGAGCCATCCAAATCGTTGCTGGTAACTTTGGGTGGTACACCAGCCAATAATCCTAAGAAGTTGCCCTTAGCACCCAAATCTGGGAAGCCAAGACTCACAGCATAATTGATTACATCAGCATTGGCTCCCCGGTACGGTCCAGTCCTAGCCTCAGCCATTTGGTAGCCAAACCAGCCAGAAAGAAGAAACTGGGGAGTAATTCGCCAGTTTACTTGTCCACCAAAAGAATTGACTTCAGTGGCAACATTACCAAAAGGTCTGATCGCAAAACTGCTTCCGGTGCTACTTGTGAGGTTTACTCTGTTCCCAGGTGCATAGTAACGCACGTAAGTCAAGCCCACATTAAAGTTGCCTTTGGGGAATAAAACTAACTGAGCCAAAGCACCATGTTCGCCGTCAAACAAGCCATTTTTGTTAGAAGGGTTGTTAGCTCTGGGAGCTAAGTAACCAAAATCTAGACCAATTGCCCCAAAGTCTAAGTTAACTACTGCCCCAGCGCTAGAGGCACTATTTACTGTGAAGTAAATGGGGTTGAATCGTCCAAACCGGGAAATTGAGCCAGTACTAGCGCTGTCAAACAGGGGGTGAACAGTGTTAACTGTATCGTTAAACTCACCACTATTAGCAATTAAGATAACTTTGGCATTCTTACCAATTGGGAAGCGATAGAACAAGTCATCTAGCTCGACGTTATTATTACTGTTACCGTCAACACTCAGACGAGTCATGCTGGTTCCTGTAACATTTCCGTCGAACTGAGTTATGTTACGAGCTTGCAAACGTACTCTCAACAAATCTTTGCCAGAGAAGCTTGTGTCAAAGTTGAGGCGTGCTCGATAGCCAAGGATGGTATTATCTTCTAAGTTTTGAATACTATTGGCTCTATCTTTGCCAAAAACGCTAGACAGACCGAAGATTACTTCACCTCTAAGTTTGGTTGTAGTGGAAAACTGATTAGCTTCTACTTCTGTGACTCTCGCTTCTAAAGCATCGACTCGACCGCGCAAGGTAGCTAGTTCAGCGGCAAATTCTTCTTGTAAACGGCGCAAGCGGTTTAAGTCTTCTTGACTTACGCCTTGAGGTAATGCGGCGATTAATTCTTGAATTCGATCTAAGCAGCTATTTAAACCTGCGGCGAACTCGTAACGAGTCATGGCACGGTTGCCTCGGAAAGTGCGATCGCGTAGCGTGCCGTTAGGCGTATCGGGATAACCTTCAATACAACCGTATCTTTCCACCAAAGATTGTAATGCTTGGAATGCCCAGCTAGTTGGGTCTACGTCCCGCAATTGGGAAACCGAAGTGACTTGATCCAAACCTTCTGTTCCCGTAGTTCCTTCCATGCTTTGCACAGCGGGAGCAGGTTCTTGGCTGTATTGGTCGATTTGTTCTAGGGTATTTTTAACAGCTGGCTCATTCCCTAGTGCGCTATTCTGTGCTACGGCTCCATTTGCGGCGATAATTACCGCACTTAATACGGCAGGACTCTGTTTCAGAGTACGCCAAAGATTTCTTGACATTTGTTCCTATCCTCACACCTATAAACCCAGGCATCATGGCATTGGTAAGCCACGATGCCTGTACTGTTTGCTCGTTCAGATTCACAAACTCAAATCCGGTTGCTAACCCCAATGTCTTAAACCAGTTGGGGTAATACTCAGCACCAAATTTGAGTTCAGCTTTACTGAACCACAATGCCAGATCACTTATTAATAAACTGATTGCTGTTATACCAAAAAAGTTGGTAACTCTTTTTTTTACTAAAATTCCGTTATTTCAACATCAGGGTAGTAACGAAAAACCGAGTTTCTTAGG
>JBAVZX010001147.1:0-2930 GCA_049589015.1 Phormidium sp.
GACTTAGGCTTACTGGGTAGACGGTCTTTGACAACCGTAGCGAGAGTTAGACTTTGGGTTCTTCCCAAATCCCCTCTGTCCGCAGAATCTCAGTATCTTTAGACCTGAGAGTGTCAATCAAAGCTCAGAACTTATTTTTCAATGCGTCAATTACTACGACCAACAAGACGTTTAGCAATTATTGAAGCTAGCCTGATTGGATTAGTTGCTGCCTTAGCATCAGTCCTATTGAAAGTTAGCTCAGGATGGCTTGGGGGATGGCGAGTCAGCGTTTCCTACGATTTATCCCCCTGGATTGCTTTGCCCATAATTGGTTTTTGTTTTGGATTTTTAGCTGGCGTTTTAGTAGAAAAATTCGCCCCAGAAGCCTCTGGTTCCGGGATTCCCCAAGTTAAAGCTGCCCTCGCCGGATTTCCGATTTCTTTATCATGGCGTGTAGCTTGTGTCAAGCTATTGGGTAATATTCTCGCTCTAGGTTCCGGGATGACTGTAGGGCGACAGGGGCCAACAGTGCAAGTGGGTGCAGCTTTAGCTGCCGAGATGAGTAAATGGGTACCTACATCTCCCGAACATCGAAGACAATTGATTGCTTGTGGTGCTGGTGCTGGGTTAGCTGCTGCTTTCAATGCCCCCCTAGCGGGGGTTTTGTTTGTCGTGGAAGAACTCTTGCAGGATGTATCGGGTTTTACTTTAGGAACAGCAATTCTTGCTTCTTTTATTGGGGGTGTAGTATCTCGACTTTTGGGAGGTGGAAGTTTAGAATTAACGACGGAATTAGTCAAAAGTCAAACTACTTTTTCTTTTCCAGAAATTCCTTGTTTCTTGTTTTTAGGTGTTTTAGCTGGGGTATTTTCTGCCCTATTTTGTCAAGGAATTTTTCTGGCTTTGAGTTTTTGGCGTTATAAATTGCGATTAAGTTTACCTTGGCGAATTGGCATCGCGGGGTTACTTTCTGGATTAGTAATTGCCATGTTACCGATTTACTTCCGCGATAACTCTGGACTGCGGGAATTTGTGTTAACTGGTAATGCTAATTGGTCTATTGCAGCTAAAGCATTTTTAGCTCAGTTTATCTTAACTATTATTGCCTTTAGTTCGGGAACACCTGGAGGTTTGTTTGCACCTTCGCTAATTATGGGATCTACTTTAGGTTATTTGATAGGATTAGGAAGTAACCATTTTTTAGGACTGGGTACACCAACAACTTACGCCTTCGCGGGAATGGGGGCGTTTTTTAGTGCGGTTTCTAAAGTACCAATCACGGCAATTGTGATTGTGTTTGAAATGACGACAGATTTTAATTTGGTGTTACCTTTGATGATTGCTGCTGGGACTTCTTTTTGGGTAGCGGAAGTCTTGATGCCGCGATCGCTTTACGATCGCATATTAGAATGGAATGGTATTGATTTAGATAAATATAAAGAAACCCCAAAACAAGGACTTCTAGAAGAAATCACCGCCGAAAATGTCATGCAAAGGCGGGTAGAAACTCTCACGAGTAAAATGACTTTAGATGAGGTGGTGCAGGCTTTTGCTAAATCTCATCATCGCGGTTTTCCTGTTGTTAATAATGGTAAATTAGTCGGGATTATTGCCCAAAGTGACTTAGCAAAAATTGGTCAGAGGTTGCTGGATTTTAATACTACTTTAGATAAAATTATGACTCCCCAACCTGTTTCTGTGGAGCCAAATACCTCTCTTGCTGATGTGCTTTTTCTGCTCAATCGTTATGAATTAAGTCGTTTACCAGTGGTAGAAAGTCGCAGATTAGTAGGAATTATTACTAGGGCAGATATTATTCGGGCGGAAGCCGATCATTTAGTGGGAGTGCAAACAGGGCCACAACCAGAACCTTCTTATATAGTTTACCAAACTCGATCGCCTAGTACAGGTAAAGGGCGCTTACTGGTACCTTTAGCTAATCCGCAAACTGCTCAATCATTATTACAAATAGCAGCGGCAATTGCTGGTGATCGAGATTATGAATTAGACTGTTTACAAGTTATTCTCGCCCCCCGTCATACTGCTCCTTCGGAAGCAGAAGTCAGAACTACAAAAAGTCGTCGTTTGTTGCGTCAAGCAGAAATGACAGCGAAAAAATGGGGTATTCCTGTGCATACACAAATTCGCGTAGCTCATGATGCAGCACAGGCAATTTTAGAAACAATTAAAACCGAACATATAGATTTAATTGTCATGGGTTGGAATCCTAGTCCGCCTACCAGAGGTCGCATTTTTGGTCATGTAGTTGATACTGTAATTCGCCAAGCTGCTTGTGAAGTAGTGGTGGTGAAGTTAGGTCATTCAACATCTGTTAATGGGTTTTTATCATTTAGCAATAAACTACAGTTAACTAATGATCAAGTAACATTTAATCGTTGGTTATTACCTATGGCAGGGGGGCCAAATGCTAAAGAAGCCATTCACCTTTTACCAGCTTTGTGTAAACTATCTGATGATTGCGAAGTGAGAATAACTCAGGTGTTTTCCAAATCTAAATCTTTACCAGATACGAAAGGTTTAGAAAAAGCTGCAAAATTCCTGTCTAATCGCATTAATCATCCGGTAATTACTATACCTGTGTGTGCTGCTTCTGTAACGGATGCTGTGATTGATATTGCTTGTAAAGATCAATGTGATGCGATTATTTTAGGGGCGAGTCGGGATGGTTTATTGCAACAGGTAATTAAGGGAAATATCCCGGAAGCGATCGCTCGTGGTTGTGATTGCACCGTAATTTTAGTGCGCGGTGTTTAATCAAGCAAAATTCTAGATATTTTCTTATTTTCTCTGTGTCCCCTTGTCCTGTGCCTAACCCATCTGCAAGCGAATAAAGTCTACTATCTTGGGCAGTCCTTCTTTGGTTTTTAAATTGGTGAAGACAAAAGGTTTGTCGCCACGCATTTTTTTGGCATCGCGTTCCATTACGC
>JBAVZX010001148.1:0-2476 GCA_049589015.1 Phormidium sp.
CAAAACGACTATGCCCTTCCTTATCTTCTGCAATTTTGTTTCCATTTAAGTCCCAGAAACTTATTTTGACAACACCCCCACTAACTATATATTGTCCGTCTGGACTGATGGCAAAAGATGTAGCTAATCGCTCACCCCAACGAAAAAGATTTCTTTGGTTGCCTTTGAAATCCCAAAAACGAATTGTTTCCTTATCATTACCACTGATAATGTATTGACCATCTGCGCTGAAGGGGACGAAAGTAACAGGCTCCTCGTGTCCTCGGAAAACAGCTATTGAATTACCCTTTAGATCCAACAGCTGCACTGTCTTACCACTGCCAGTGACTATATATTGACCATCTGGGCTGAAAGCGATCGCAGAAATATCGGATTCATGTCCTTGGAAAGACACATCAATAGGATTTCCCTGAATATTCCATAACCTTAATTTCCCGCCACTTATACTGGCAATATATTGACCATCTGGGCTGAAAGCAACTGAAGAAACCTCTTGATCGTGATCGATCCTATTTATTTCTAGAGACATCTGGGTTCCACTCAGTAAACTAGACTGAACTGGGCTAAGAACTTCATTAAATGCCGATAGACTTTGACCAGTTGCTTCGATCGCCAGAACTAACCCATCAACAGGATTGGGAGAAGATAGCAGATTCTTCACCGTCACTACTTTTTCGCGCAACTGTGCAATTGTCGCCTGCCTTTGCGCTTCCACCCGTAGAACATTAGAAACGATCGCAGCCCCACTCACCACCACCACAAACGCACCAATAGAACCAAATAAGATCAACCTGCTTTTGCGCCTCTGTTGAATACTCCTGTGAACAAACTCTTGCGCCAAACTCGACAGCGCCACCGTGTCAGCATAACTTTGGCTAAAATTCTCCGCCTCCGCCAACTTTGGCCCTTGCAACAAATAAGCCGCCTGTTTCGGTTTCCCTTTCCCTTGCCACTCTTGCGCCGCCGTCTCTATTTTCCGCTGAATTCGCAGCGCATCGCGATTTTCGTTCACCCACTGACGCAATAAAGGCCAATATTGAATCAGCGCCTCATGGACAACATCCACCACCGCACTCGGATGCGAGTCTTCACCTGCTATCCTCTCTGGTTCTAACTCATTCGTCACCATTAACTTAGCACTAGCCAATCGCTGAATTACTCGCTCAATCAAATCCTCAGATTGTGCTAATCTCAGCAAATCCTGCTTTAAAACCTGCCGCCTGGTATCCGCCGTACCCTCGCCTAACTGCGTCAGTTCCAGAAAAATTCGTTTCGCCGCCTGCTGTTCCTCTAGTTTCAGTTTTTCATAAACTTCCTGCGCGTAACGGGCTAAAGCAGCTTCTACTCCACCAATTTCATCGTAAGCTGCATGAGATAAAATCCCACCCCGGCGTTTTTCCCACAACTGAGTTAAAGCAAACTCCAACAATGGTAAATTTCCCGGTTCCTCATTTACCGCCGTCAAAATTCGTTCTGTCAATCCCTCCTCAATTTCCACTCCTACTTGATAAGCTGGTTTAGCGATCGCATCTTGCAATTCCTGCCGATTCATTGGCCCAAGTTTCAAATCAGCATACTGCAAAGCATCAGCCAATGGACGGTAAGATAGGGCATGACCCACAAAATCAGCCCGTAAAGTAATCACTAAATTAAAATTCTTGGTGTGATTAACTGCTTCTAGCAATCTATCTAAAAAACGCTGACGTTCTTCGACATTGTGAGAGAGAGTATACAATTCCTCAAACTGATCCACCACTAACAACAACCGCGTACCAGAATCTTCCCTCTCTATCTCACCTAAAATATCCCGCAGCGCCCCTTCTTCTTGCCCCAAATCATTCGCCAGTTTTCTAATTTCCCGAATCCGGTCAGTTTTACTCATCCCAGATTCTAACCGAGAAATCAGCGCAGATGCCAAATTATAAAGAGGTCTATCACCAGGACGTAAAGACATCACTCGCCAATTTCCTTCTCGCCGCAAACAGGGAATTAAACCTGCAAAAACCACCGACGACTTACCACTTCCCGAAGCACCAATCACCGCCACCAAAGAATGTTTTCCTACTGCTTCCACCAGTTGCGCGGTAAAACTTTCTCGTCCAAAGAAAAACGATGTATCCTCTTCCTGAAAAGCAAACAAACCCCGATAAGGAGAAAATCCTGGTATAAACCTTCGCCCCAAATCTTGCCAAGAAATCGGCATTACAGCAGGATTTTGACAAATAATTGGCAACCAAGTAGCACAGGGAAATTCATCTTCTAATGCTTGCAATCTTTCCCGCGCTTCTCGCACTGCTGCATATAAAGAAATTCCTCTAGAAAATGATGTCAAAAAATGCTTTAAAAAAGTCTGTGCTACCCTATCGGGTACAGGTTCCCGCATCACAATTATCTGCGGAATATGCAAAGAAGCTAAATCAATTGCCAATCCTAACCCATCGCAAGAATTGAAAATCGCTAATTGTAAACCTTGTTC
>JBAVZX010001149.1:0-5049 GCA_049589015.1 Phormidium sp.
AATAAACTCTGCATTCTTCTACCTGCACGAATACTTTGCAGCAAAGCATCTAAACTTTTCCCAGATTCAAACAAGTTTTCTGAATATAAGCTTAATCTATTTAGTTCGGTGTTGCGGCGATCGATAAATAACTTTAAGAAAATTAATTCTACAATTAATATAAAAAACAACAATAAAACTATAATCGCTCGAATATTAATTGCTACTTTTAATCGTCGTTCATGAGTAAGTTTAGCTTCAGTTAACTTTCGTTGTTCTTGCTCTTTACTCAGTTGAGAAACTAAATCTTTTTCTCGAAAAAGCTGTTCAATTTCCGCTTGACGTTGTACTTCAATTTTGCGTAAATCTGCCAAAGCTGCTTCTTGACTAGCTGCTAAAAACTGGTAATCTTGATTACTTAAACTTTTACCATTTGACCAATTAAGCGCATCTTGTAAAGCTTTTCCGCGCAATAAACGCGAATCATCTTGACAATTAGAAGCTAACCAAGCTGTTAGTGCTTCAGCATGAGGACGTAAGGCAAAAAAAGTTTTTTCCACCCAATTTTCATCAAATATTGTTTCGTAAATGCGATTATAAACCCTTAATTTTCCCTCCCGCATTACCACTAAACCTGATAACCTTAATTGCGTTTGTTCAGTGGTTTCATTAGCAGAAATTTCTCCTTTTTGTAAAATTTTCTGATATAATCCTAATAGTCTGCCAGCTAATTGACTATTTCTAGTTAGGCGATCGCGAATCGTTTTAATATGGGTTGGTTCATCTTGAGATTCCCAATTCTCAATAATATGAACTTTTACCAATTCGTCAACCGAAACCTCTGCACCAGATGGCAAATATTGAACTACTAACTTACAAAGTTTTTGCGTGAGAAAAGGTTGTCCTCCTGTCCATTGTAAAATCTCTTTTAAAATTTCTTCAGGATGCTCGACTTTTCCTTCTAAACCTTTAATTAAAGGTGCAACTTCCTGAATTTCAAAACCATTTAAATTAATTGCTCGACCAACATTAAAAGGCGTGCGTGTTGGATTAGAAATTAAATCTGATGGCGTTGCAACTCCTAATAAAGCAAATGTTAACCGCTGATATTCTGGCTTTTGAGCGCGTTTATTATGGCAAGATCTAATCAGAGTGAAAAAATCGTCTAACGGTTCCTTAAAGCTGAGAACACTATCAATTTCATCAATAAAAATAACTATATTTTGAGATATTTTTACTAACAGAACTTCGCCAATTAATTCACCCAAGCGTTGCACTGGTGGAATAACTTCTCGCTCTTTCCACCAAGTCATAAATTCGATCGCAGAAAACAGATTAAAACTAGTTAATAACTTGTAAGCAACACCACCATACCATTTATCCAGAGAAACCTGTTGATTTCCTAAATCAGAGAGGTCAATTGTCGCACAAGCAAAACCATCTGCTTTTAGCCTTTGCATCGTCCTTACTAATAAGCTTGACTTCCCCATTTGTCGAGAATTCAGCACATAACAAAAATCCCCATTTTTCAACGCTTCATAAAGTTCATTATCAGCTTGGCGCACCACATAAGTTGGTGCATTTTCCGGCAAACTTCCACCGATTTGATATTGGTAATTTGTCATAATTACACATCCGAAATCCTCTGATTAAATACTGGTAATTTGACTAGGTTGGGTTTGCTTGGGATAGGCGATCGCACTTTTTTCACTAAACCCATCCAGCACCGATTCTAACATCGGCAACACTTTGTTTACTTGTTCAGCGCGGATAATCAAATCCCACAAAAATTCAAACTTTTTCCAAGCACCAGCATAAATTAAATGGCGTAACTTGTGTTCCCAAGTAGTTTTAGTTGAAACTGATTGGAAAATAGCACTCCAACGATAAAAATCTTGATAAGCACGCCAGTATCCAGCTTCTAATACTTCTGGTGTCATTTTGTTTGGTTGAAAAACAACATGACGAGTGTCATATAAATTCCAATTGTCACTAGTAAGGCGTTTTTCTGTCACCATTCGTTGATATAAATCCGTGCCGGGATAGGGCGTTAGAATATGAAAAGTAGCGGTTTCAATCCCGTTATTAATTGCCCATTCCACAGTGCGATCGAACACAGTTTCATCATCATCATCCATGCCAAAAACAAAGCTACCATTAATCATCACCCCCAGATCGTGTAACCGCCTAATTGCCTCTGTATAATCGCGATTTAAATTGTGGAATTTGTGCTGTTGACGCAAATTAGTTGAATTGAGACTTTCAAAACCGATAAATAAACTTCGCAATCCACTTTCTACCGCTTTTTCTAATAAATTCGGTTGCAAAACAGCATGAACAGTTCCTGCTGCTTGCCACACTCTCCCCATGCCTTTCATCCCTTCAAATAAACCACTAGCAAATCGCGGATCTCCGAATAAATGATCGTCCAAAAAAAAGAGATGTCTTCCCGGTAATTCAGCAATTTCTTCTAAAGCGCGATCGACTGTTTCCGTATAAAAAGATTTACCTCCTTTAAAGAAAGATTCCTTATAACAAAAATCGCAATGATGCGGACAACCCCGCGACACAACTATAGAATTTGGCACTAAATAAAGATGGCGCTTAATTAAATCCCGGCGAATTTTCGGCAAATTAATTAAACTACGTTCTCGCGAAATATAAACTTTTTGCAGATTTCCTGCTTGCCAATCTTTGAGAAATTGGGGCCAAGTATCCTCGCCAGGGCCAAGAAAAATAGTATCAGCATGGGCGCTAGCTTCTTCAGGTAAAGCAGTAACGTGCAAACCTCCAAGTACTACATAAATCCCTTTTTTTCGATAATAATCTGCTAATTCATAAGCCCGGTAAGCTGAAGTAATATAAACTTGAATTACTACTAAATCTGGTTCATCTTCTAAGTCGATCGATTCAATATGTTCATCTTGAATAACAATCTCATCATCTGGGTGAAAAAATGCGGCAATAGTTGCTAACCCTAAAGGCGGAAACAAAGAATATTTAATTGGTCGCCAATGAGGGCTAATAGCTTCTGTGAGGGCAGGTAAAATCATTTTTACTTTCATTTTATTACCTTTGGGAATGATGACAAAATCAGCAAAAGTTGGGTTAACTTATGGTAGCTGGCTTAGGGAAGTGGTGAGAGCGATCGCTACATTTATTTAAAGACCCACACAACTCATTTTAAGTAACTCAAAATCTCGCTATATTTCTTAATTAATTTCAATCAATCTAAAGCGGATATTTGAATTATTCGACTTGTCATTTACTTGTCATAATTTTCAATTTCAACACCCACCACAACAATAAAGCAGTTACCGCGATCGTCAAAACGGAAATAGCAGGAGTCCCTATAATATCGCTCAAACCAACAATTACTGGAATACCCCCGATGATAATAGCGAGTCCGAGTGCAAAACCTGTGGCTGTAGCTGGCTGTTGTGGCATAATTTTGGCTGTGGCGGCGAGGGTGACAGGAATACTCGATTGGAGTAGTGCCAAACCCAGAATTAAAGTTAGGTGATTGTCATGACCAAATAATAATAGAAATGCGGCAATTGTCAGGGAAACAATTGTGTAGCGTCGCCATCCCCATCGCTGTGCAAGAATACCGCCAAACACTTTGGCAATAGCAGCAGCAAAGGCTATGATGATGATCATATTGAGATGGTTTTGGAGGAGGAATTGGAAGCTAGTCCAGACTGTAGAAGTAAGTGCGATCGCGCTTAAAAGTACCAGCAAAATACCATCATTCTTTTGCGTATTTTCGATTTCCTCCTGCTCGAATTCTACCTGAAAATAAGACAATAAATTATATTTTGACAAGTCAATTATAGCAATAATACCAAGTATTAAACCGAGCAATATTACTATTGGCAAACTAACATTGTAACCAGTCAATCCCAAAACACCACCCACAGCTAAACCGATTACTCCTGGTGCAGCAAAAAATCCTGGGCCAGTAGTACGATTAGGAGTAGCCGCTAATGCTAAAGCGCCACCACCTACATGAAAAACTGCTGAACCAATTCCTGCTAAAATAACAGCCAATTGGGAATGCCATTGAGAAACAATTAATGCCAATAAAAGCGAAAATAATCCTACTAAAACTGCTAGGCGAGGACATTTTAATTTATCTGTTAACATTCCCGCCAATGGCTGATAACCAAAACCCAGGATATTGTAGAGAATAATTAGCCAACTTGCTTGTTCTAACGACATGGTACGGGGTAGACTTCCTAACAGAAACCCTGCTGCTGCATCAGCGAAACCGTGAGCAATGCCAAGAATTAAGCAGAGGGAAATAGCAGAAAGGTAAATAGTTTTTTGGTGCGATCGGAAGTTAAGCAGATAGTTTTGCATTGGCTTAAATAGTTGATAATTCAAGAGTCAGAAACCCGTTTTTTCAATTAACATTGAAGTGATAAAAGTACAATTTTAATCATAAATTTGGTTTCTTTTCGTAGTTGATTTTTCATCATTGACGTAATCCAAAATACTTGCTTTTATCTAAAGAACCAGGCGGACATTGAAATTCACCCTTAACCAGTTGCGGCATCTCAGGAGGTGTCATAGATGGCTTGTCAGTTTTACAAATGCCTTTAATGAAATTCAATTTATCTTTGTCTTTAATAATAAATATTGTGCCTCTCAAACTTGCGATATCATTTCTTTTGGCAGTTGCTATGATAGTAGCTTTTTCTGGTTCAGATTGAATGTCAAATTTATAAGATCTTGTTAGAGTTTTGATCCTCAAGTCCGAAAGAGAAGCAAAGCTGGAATCTTCACTATATAAACTTTCTAAATCCCTTAACCTGTAGCTGATTACTAATGTAGCTGAGAATTCGGGCCTCGTGTCATTAGAAAAATTTTCTGAATTGCGACTAAATGGTACAAGAAAAATTGCACACATTGCGTAACTAACTAGGTTACTTATAAAAGAAGCTAGTAGGATTTTGCCTATGGATATATTTTCCTGTTTCAAAAAACGTATATAGATCGCAGACTCAATCAAAAAAGATATTAGGAAACTAAACGGTAAAACCATTCCCTCTGCATTTCTATTGCTCC
>JBAVZX010001150.1:0-6687 GCA_049589015.1 Phormidium sp.
ATTGGGGAATTAATAAAAGTAACAATTATTATTTGTTATTTTATCGGCAACGCACGTCGATCTACTTGTAAACAAAAAGTGTTCCAATCTGTTGGGAAAAATTCTGCTTGGCGGACATTGTGATTAATCAGTAAAACACCATCTTCTCGATTAGGATTAAGAGTTGCAATTGCCCGATCGCGTGGGTATCCGCTTACTAATCCCATATCTTGATTTCCACGTTTAGTAGAAATTCGACCATTTTGAAATAGTAGAATTTCAAGCTTCAACTCTTGAGCCGCACTTAATTGATATTGACTACTTTTTTCACCACATATATGAACTCTAAAAGTAGATTTTTCTTGATGTCTTAATTTTTCTGCAACCGAATTTAATGGCTCATTGTGTAGTTGGTATGCAAATTCAGCAACCTGATTAGCAACAGCTATTGCGTCATCTAAACTTAAATAACGATAATAAAAAAAACTAGTACAATCGCTTAAAGTCCTATTTTTCCAGTCAAATGATTTTAATTCAAATAGCTGAATTAGAGTGGCAAATTCCTCTTTAGTAAAATTAACTCCACATGAGTCTTTACCGCTATTCAAAAGATCAAATGTTAATTCCCATCTGTACTTTGCTGAACCATTTCCAGAACTTAGACGCAAGTCAAGTAGGTTACGTTGCTGAATGGTAGAGAGTCCAGGGTAATCATCACGAAAAAATACTCGTTTGTCGAGAGTTGCAGGACGTTTTTTTGCAGTAATCATTGTTCATTTCTCCTTAGTTACTAGAGAATTGTTTTGATGGTTACAGGTTGATGAACACAGCTGTCAACCTTTAAGGAAATTTCCGCTCTCTCACTTCATTACCATAATTCTGCACAGCTTGAGTAATAATTTCTTGTAAATTTACATAAGCTTTGGCAAAAGGTGGTTGTTTGAGAGTCATTCCCAACATATCCGCAGTGACTAAAACTTGTCCATCACAGTGAACGCCTGCGCCAATTCCAATGGTAGGAATTGAGAGTTTTTCGGTAATTCTTAATGCTAATTCACTGGGAATATGTTCTAATACTATAGCAAAAGCTCCTGCTGCTTCTAAGGCGATCGCTTCCTGAAAAATTCGCTCTCCTGACTCAGTTGTTTTCCCCTGTTGTCTGTAACCTAATTTATGTACAGATTGTGGTGTTAAACCAATATGACCTAATACCGGAATTCCGGCTTCAACTAAGTAGGAAACTGTTTGCGCGATCGCTGGATATCCCCCCTCTAATTTTACCGCTTGCACTCCCGTTTCTTTCAGAATTCTTCCTGCCGATCGCATCGCTTGTTGCGGACTTTCCTGATAAGTTAAAAACGGTAGATCGCAAACCACCAAAGCTTGTTTCACACCCCGACGAACTGCTTTAGCATGATGAATCATTTCCTCAAGAGTAATTGGCAATGTAGTTTCATAACCCAAAGCTACCATTGCCAAAGAATCACCAACTAAAATCACATCTACCCCAGCTAAATCCAACAATTGAGCAATAGCATAATCCCAAGCTGTGAGCGTTACAATTGAACGACCTTGCTGTTTATATTGAATTAATTGCTGAGTTGTCACTGCCATTGAAATAAAGTTTTGAGTTTTAAGTTTTGAGTTTTAAGTTAAGAACTAAGAAAGTTTTGAGTTTCCTCCATCTCCCCATCTCCCCATTCTCCCATCTCCTACTGGCGACTAAAACCACGATGGGCGGTAGCGGAACCTGTATCTACTTTTACCCAAGCTAAACCTTCGCTAGTGCCTACCCAAAGTTTATTACCTGTGTCTGGAGAGAGGGAAAGAACTTTAGCAGCGGGTAAACCTGACACTTGACCAGCTAATTTAGCTCGGTAAGGGTCGTAGCGAAATACACCATTATCTGTACCGATCCAAAGACTCCCTAATTCGTCAACGGCTAAGGCTGTAACGTTGCGCTGGTTAAACTCTGGAACCACACGAATTACCGTGCCCTTAAGAGGATCGAGTTCAATTAAACTGCTGGGTGTTCCCACCCAGAGACTACCTCTAGTATCTAAAGCTAAAGCTTGTACGGTAGTACCGGGAAGATTAGTAATATTACCAATGGGGAATGCACTAGCAGTATCAATTCTAACTAAACCATCTAGTGTTCCTACCCATAATTGACCTTCAGGATCGAGACTGAGAGCATTAGCGCTGACACCGCGTAATTTTTGCAGAGTTGTCATTAATAATCCTTGGTCAGGACTAATTAAGGCTAAACCGCGATCGCCTCCCACCCACAAATAGCCTCTTTTGTCAATTAACAAAGATAAAACTCTTTTAGAAGGTATGACATAATTTTGCGCGGTAATTTCGTTAGTGCGAGGATCTACTCTTTGTAAACCCTGATAAGTTCCCACCCAAATTCTACCGACTTTATCTGCGGCTAAAGCACCGATCGCATAATCAGGTAAAGCTACTCTAGCTAAAATTCGCCCGGTATGAGGATCAATTCTGGCTAAACCTCGCCAGGAACCTACCCAAAGATTACCAGTGTAGTCCGGTTGCAGTGCCCCGACTCGATATTCTGTTTCCCTAGCGGGTAAGGGTTGTACTGGCAAAGGTGCTACTCCCGGTGGAGGTGCGCCATCACCATCTATATAGTATGGAACCGATCGATCTCGAGAAACCGATTGAGCAAAGACACCAAAGTTGCTTACTGCCAGAATTACTCCTAACCCTAGCAGACTCAAACTTAAACTTATCCCTTGACCTGCTCTTTTCATTTCCTCACCAAATGTTTGACAACGCTTTCTACCCTAATTTAGTTCGGGAAACACAGGGATCGATCGGCGATCGCTTAACCATAAAATGTTACTTTTTGCATCAATATCGAAACAAAAGTTTATGAATGTCATCATAATATAACTTTAGGTTATGAAAAGCTAAAAAAAATTTGAAGTTTAAAGAATACATTTGTTGATATAGTTTAAAACAACAGCCAAATAAGGCAGATAAAAATTCAAGTCATTCCCAGGAACAGTAGATTATGTCTTACGCTCAAACTAAGACTCAGAGCAAATCTGGGTATCAAGCAGGGGTTAAAGATTACAGGCTTACTTATTACACTCCAGATTACACACCAAAAGATACAGATATTCTCGCTTGTTTCCGGGTTACGCCTCAGCCCGGAGTTCCCCCAGAAGAAGCTGGCGCTGCGGTAGCTGCTGAATCTTCTACTGGTACATGGACAACAGTATGGACAGACTTGTTGACAGACCTCGATCGCTACAAAGGTCGTTGTTATGATGTCGAGCCAGTTCCTGGTGAAGATAATCAATATTTCTGCTTTGTTGCCTATCCTCTAGATCTATTTGAAGAAGGATCTGTCACCAATATGCTTACCTCGATTGTAGGTAACGTATTTGGTTTCAAAGCGCTGAAGGCACTGCGTTTGGAAGATATGCGGATTCCAGTCGCTTACCTGAAGACCTTCCAAGGCCCTCCCCACGGTATCGTGGTTGAGCGTGACAAGTTGAACAAGTATGGTCGTCCTTTGTTAGGTTGCACCATCAAACCCAAACTCGGTTTGTCGGCGAAGAACTACGGACGTGCAGTTTACGAATGTCTGCGCGGTGGTTTGGACTTCACCAAAGACGACGAAAACATTAACTCTCAGCCATTCATGCGCTGGCGCGATCGATTCTTGTTTGTACAAGAAGCGATCGAAAAATCCCAAGCAGAAACAGGCGAAATCAAAGGTCACTACCTGAACGTTACCGCCCCCACCTGCGAAGAAATGATGGAACGGGCAGAATTCGCCAAAGAAATCGGCACCCCGATCATCATGCACGACTACCTAACAGGTGGTTTCACCGCCAACACCACCTTAGCAAAATGGTGCCGTCGCAACGGTATTCTGCTACACATTCACCGTGCTATGCACGCGGTAATCGACCGTCAACGGATTCACGGAATTCACTTCCGCGTATTAGCCAAATGCTTACGGATGTCTGGTGGAGACCACCTACACTCCGGTACCGTTGTTGGTAAGCTGGAAGGCGAAAAAGGCATCACAATGGGCTTCGTTGACTTGATGCGCGAAAACTACGTTGAAGAAGATCGCTCTCGTGGTATTTTCTTCACCCAAGACTGGGCTTCCATGCCAGGTGTAATGCCCGTTGCTTCCGGTGGTATCCACGTATGGCACATGCCAGCGTTGGTAGAAATCTTCGGTGATGATTCCTGCTTACAATTCGGTGGTGGTACTCTGGGACACCCTTGGGGTAATGCTCCTGGTGCAACCGCTAACCGCGTAGCTTTGGAAGCTTGCGTTCAAGCACGTAACGAAGGTCGTGACTTGATGCGTGAAGGCGGCGACGTAATCCGCGAAGCTTGCAAGTGGTCTCCTGAATTGGCTGCTGCTTGTGAACTGTGGAAAGAAATCAAGTTCGAGTTCCAAGCCGTAGACACCCTGTAATAGTTTTGGATTTTGGATTTTAGAGTGGCGATTTTTTGGGATATCTACATCTGACAACATTTTAAGTTGCTCAGCAGTAATACCCAGTCTAAAATCTAGAGTCTAAAGTCTAAAATCTAAAATCTTTCAGGCTGGAGTCACGACATGGACTTAAAAAAAGTTGCGAAAGACACAGCTAAGGTGCTGAGTAGTTATTTGACTTACCAAGCGCTGCGGACTGTATTGGCTCAGCTTAATGAAACGAATCCTCCGCTAGCGTATTGGTTGAATGACTTTGCCGCTAGGAACAACGTTCAAGATGGAGAAGCGTTTCTGGAAGCCTTGCTGCATGAAAAACAGGACTTAGCTTTTCGGTTAATGACCTTGCGACAGCATTTTGCTGAAGAAGTGACAGACTTTTTACCAGAGATGGTTCAGAGTAATATTGAGCAAGCCAATATGGAACATCGGCGAGGGCATTTAGAGCGAATTACGCAACTGACCATTTCGGACTCTAGTACTTATCCAGAACAGGAAAGGGATTCTTCTGAGCCAAGTTAGGAAAATTCCGATCGCTAATTAACAGTTTTCCAGACATTCGTAATTTAAGGATTTTTACACAGCCATGCAAACTTTACCTAAAGAGCGTCGTTACGAAACTCTTTCCTATTTGCCACCTCTCTCCGATGCTCAAATTTCTCGCCAACTCCAATATATTTTGGATAACGGCTACATTCCTGGTGTAGAATTCAGCGAAAGCTCTGCACCTGAACAACACTACTGGACTCTGTGGAAGCTACCTTTGTTCAACGCTACCACCACCAGTGAAATTTTGAGTGAAATCAAAGCTTGCCGCTCTGAGTATTCCAATTGTTTCATTCGCGTAATGGGTTTTGATAACGTGAAGCAGTGCCAAGTACTGAGCTTCATCGTTCACAAACCAACCACCAGCAGATTCTAATTTCTGTGGTTGCATAATTGAATAATTAGAAGTTTTAAGTAGGGGTAATTTTTAAATTGCCCCGATTTTTTGGTTTTTGTGAGTTATTAGGGGGCGATTGAAATCGCCGCTACACAAACAAAGTCCGCCTACGCGGACTAAAGAATACGCCAATCGGGTATTTAGGCGGGATTTAGTATTACAATTTCAGTTCGCGGTAGATTTTTTTAAACTTACTTCCTTCGATCTGTTCTTCACCAATAATCCGCAAACCTCGGTTTTCGTAAAGAATTTGTGCAACTGCTTGATCTGGAGAATTTGATGTGTATAATCTGAGAAATTTTTTGTCAGCTGATCGCGCTTTTTCAATGGCAAAATCAACTAATTTCGCCCCGATTTTTTGACCGCGAAAATCTGGGTTTACACAAGTAAAACCTAACCAATATGCTTCGGCTTCGTCTTCAGCGTAGCTATATAATCCGGTAGTTCCTGTTACTTTGCCTGATTTTTCATCAATAGCAACCCAGTAGTTTGCTTCTGTTATTTGCATTTGATTAAGAAGCGATCGAGATGTTGGATTATTTTTTTCCAGACTGGCGCGAAAGGCGACGCTAGCATTTTCATACATAGTATCTTGCTGGTATGGAAAAATCTTATCTACTAAGGCAATTGCTGGCTCAAGTGTTTGGTAAGATAGTGGTTTGATGTCCATTTTAAAAATGTTGTATTAGTTGCTGGTAAGTGCGATCGCATAGCGTGCCGTAGGCATATCGCCTTTTTTAGTTAACTACCAAATCTTTCTTGCAATTCCTCGCGGGATAATTGTAATAACAAAGGAGCCAATTCTTCTGGAGGTAAAGTCAACATCGAATCAATTAAAGCAGATAATTCTGCATCTAATTCTCCAAATCTTGCTTTGACTACATTTTCCACAACTAAACGTATACCTTGTTGAATTCCTTCTTGTTCAAGTTGTGCTAGCTTTTCCTGATACAGACGGCGCAATCTCATAATTAATTTTTAATTAAACAGTTAAGAAATTGAGCTAAGCCTATTGATTTCTAAATCTTCGTAGCAATTCTTCACGGGACAATTGTAATAGTAAAGGAGCCAATTCTTCGGGAGGTAAAGTCAACATCGAATCAATTAAAACAGATAATTCTGCATCTAATTCTCCAAATTTCGCTCTTAATAAATTTTCCACTATTAAACGCTCTCCTTGTTCAATACCTTGTTCGATACCTTGTTCGATACCTTGTTCGATACCTTGTTCGATACCTTGTTCGATACCTTGCTGGATGCCTTGTTGAATACCTTGTTG
>JBAVZX010001151.1:0-2952 GCA_049589015.1 Phormidium sp.
GGGGTAGACTGGCTAGGATGTAACAGATTTAAAGTAATCACCGCTATAAATTTGGGAACATATTTGTGTGTATAATTGTTACGACATTGCGCCGCTTATGTCCAGCATATCAACTAAAGAATGCTTCGGCAATTCCTTCAATCATACACTTAGCAAATAGAATCTCACTAACTATAAAGGAATTTACAGACAATTAATTATTCTGCCTCACAGGAATTTCAATCACTATTTCAGTACCCTGTCCCGGTGCTGAAATACACTGTAATTGACCACCGTGTTTTTCTACTACAATCTGGTAACTAATTGATAATCCTAAACCAGTTCCTTGACCCACTGGTTTAGTAGTAAAGAAAGGGTCAAAAAGTTTACGCCTGACATCCTCAGTCATCCCTGGGCCATTATCCAGAATCCGAATTGCCAACCAAGGAAACTTACTATTACCAATAGAAAGGGAAGGATTTTGTAAAGATTGATTAGCGATCGCATTCCCCCCCCAACCCGCAATTAACTCCGTGCGAATCCGAATACAAGGCGCACAACCAGAAGCAGGACAACCCTTTTCCAAAGCATCGATCGCATTATTCAACACATTCATAAACACCTGATTTAACTGCCCAGCATAACACTCCACCAAAGGTAAATCCCCATACTCCTTAATCACCAAAATCCCTGGATGTTCTGGACTTGCTTTCAACCGATTTTGTAACAAAGATAAAGTACTATCTATTCCCTCATGTAAATCAACAGGTTTCATTTCCGCTTGATCCAACAAAGCGAAATTCCGCAAAGACAAAACAATCTGGCGAATTCTTTCCGCCCCAATTTGCATCGAACTCAGTAATTTTAGTAAATCTTCCAACACGAAATTCAAATCAATTTCCTCAGCCCGAACTTGAATTTCTGGCACCGAAAGCGGATAATACTTTTGATAAAGTTGCACCACATCTAATAAATCTCGCGCATACTGACTAGCATAAGGCAAATTACAATGAATAAAACTAATTGGATTATTAATTTCGTGAGCAATTCCTGCCACTAACTGTCCCAAACTAGACATTTTTTCCGCCTGAATCAGCGAAGCTTGAGTATATCGCAACTGATGTAAAGTAGCTTCCAACTGAGTTGCTTTTTCTCGCAATTCTACCTCTCTACGTCGCAAAGCCTCTTCCACCTTTTGCCGTTTCGCAATATCTCTTTTCAGCAATTCATTAGCCGCTTTTAACTCAGCAGTTCGTTCCTCAACCTGCCTTTTCAAATCATCGTGAGCCTTTTGTAATTCTACTTCCGCTAACGCCCGAGAGAAAATTTCCCGTTGCAATCTTTGATTAGCTTCTCTTAATTCCGTCGTCCGTTCATCCACAGCTTGCTGTAACTCTTCAATCACCCCATACATTTCTGTAGCACCGAGAACCTTCAACAAGCTAGTTTGGGAAACAATACCCAACAATTCCCCATGAACACCCTTAATCACCAAACGCCGGACATGACGCTGCTGCATCTGTTGATGAGCAATCCATAATGAATCGGAAGGGCTTAAACAAAACAGCGGAGAACTCATCACCTCTTGGGCTTGCATTTGGGATAAATTCAGTTCTAGCGCCTGAAACTGCACGATATCCCCCTCAGTAACAATTCCCACAGGTGTTATGTAATTTTGTAATTGACGATCAATTTCTAAAGTATCTTTCTCCTCAATCTTGGTAACTACCACACAACTGACCCGATACTCCGCCATCAACTGAGCTAAATTCAACACCGATGAAGTCATTGGCGCATGAATCACCTGAGTACTCATCACATCCCCCACAGACCACAACCTGGTCAACAAATTAGCTGGTTGCATGGAGGCGCGAATACTCTTAGGTGTCAGCAGTCCCATCAGTTGACCTTGGCAGTCTAAAACTGGTAAGTGGCGAATCCGATGTTGACGAAAAACTGACAAAGCCGTAAAAATATCTTGAGCATCCGACTCGATGAGCTTAATTACCGGACTGGACATCACATCAGCGACTTTCACACCCTGGAAGTTCATTCCTACAGCTGTTAGCCTGACAATATCCCTTTGGGTAAATATTCCGACTAAGCGAGAGTCTTCTATCACCAAAGCACAAGTAGCTCTTTTGAACGCCTGTAGAGAAGTCACATCTGTTTCTAACAATCCGGGCGAAGTATCTACTGGACAACTACTTCGCACCTGCGCCATTAGGTGCAGTACATCAATCACTGGCGTATCCAGAGTGACTGTCAGGGTATGGGAGTCAATTGCACTTTTTAGAGAGAGGGAGTAAAGCGGTGCGCCGTTCAGCTGCATGGAGATAAACTGATGTGATGATTACCACATCACCACATTAATTCAGGTTATTACATTTTGCATACTTCCGAAACCAGGAAAAAGGTGAAAGGGGAAAAGGTCAAGGAATAATCCCAGGCATTACAGCAGTCATTGAAAAACCTAGAAGCAGCCTTTAAAAACTTCTTTAACAATTAAACGCTATGTAAAAGTTAAAGGCGAAGCGTCACCATACGACGGAAACCTGGTTTATTGGAGTTCCAGAATGGGGGAACATCCCGAAATGCCAAACAGAATCTCAACCCTGTTGAAGCGACAAAAAGGAAAGTGTACCTATTGCGGATTGTTCTTCAAAGATGAAGATGTAATTGAAATAGACCATATCATCCCAAGATCGAAAGGTGGAAAGGATGAATATAAAAACTGGCAACTTCTTCATCGGCATTGTCATGATACGAAAACTATCTTTGATGGTAGTTCCGGCAACAAATCTGACTGTAAAAGTGTCAAGCCAAAGCCGCCAATTAACTCAGAAAATTAAATGGGTTAACGATATGCTGGTAATGACGTTTGTGTGACAAAGACTATTTTGCTGAGGAGCCGTATGATGCGAAAGTATCAAGTACGGTTTTGGAGAGCAACGACTCTCGTGAGAGAGTCGT
>JBAVZX010001152.1:0-1595 GCA_049589015.1 Phormidium sp.
GTTAGCTTTAGGGTACACCAACAACGAAGTATCACAAGCAATAAAAGCTGTTAGTGAAGATGGTTTAATTGCTAAAAGTAAGAATGCCGAAGATTGGATTAGAAGTGCGATCGCTTGGTTAAGTAAGGAAATTGGGTAAGCAATTTAGAACTGATTAATTAATTCTCTCTTTAGAAGGATACCCAACAAGCGATCTTATCTCTTCCGACCGATTCTAAAAAAGAAATTTAAATTAGAGAATACCTTTGTAGGGCTTTTCTAACCAAATAATTAACTATGAACAGTTTAATCGAATTTAAATTATTTGCTCCTTATAACAAAGGTGCAGCTTTAATCGGTTCCTTTTCCAATTGGCAAGAAATCCCAATGGAAAAAGGCAAAGATGGTTACTTCCGTACCAAAGTAGAACTAAAAGATGGGAGTTATCATTATAAATTTCGTATCCAATCTAAATCATGGTTTCTAGAACCAGATCAATGGGTAGATATCGTCGATCCTTACGCCACAGACATTGATGATACTACCCAAAACGCCGTAATTCGCATTAAAGATGGAGAAAAAATAGTAGATACTTACGTTTGGCAACATGATGACAAACCTTTACCCCCAGATCATGCTTTAGTGATTTATGAAATGCACATAGCAGACTTTTCCGGTGGAGAACCCGATCGTTATGTCAGAGGTAAATATAAGCACGTTGTTGAAAAATTAGATTACCTTTGTGATTTGGGAATTAATGCGATCGAACTAATGCCAATAAAAGAATATCCCGGTAGTTATAGCTGGGGTTATAACCCCCGTTACTTCTTTGCCACAGAATCCAGTTATGGCACAACCGCCGAACTAAAAGCCTTAATTGATCAATGTCATTCTAGAGGAATTCGCGTGTTAATGGATGGTATTTATAACCATTCCGAAGCATCAAGTCCTTTAACCCAAATTGACCACGATTATTGGTATCATCATTCACCCCGCGATCCAGGTAATAACTGGGGCCCAGAATTTAATTACGAATTTTACGACGAAAATTACCAATGCTATCCCGCCCGTTGGTTCATTGGTGATACCGTCAGATATTGGGTAAGAGAATATCATCTTGACGGCATTCGTTACGACGCAGCAAGACAAATTGCCAACTATGATTTTATGCACTGGATTGCCCAAGAAGCCAAAAAAACAGCAGGTGCCAAACCATTTATTAACATTGCCGAACACATCCCCGAAACTACCAGCATTACCAATATAGATGGCCCAATGGACTCTTGTTGGCATGATAGTTTTCGCGCTTGCATTGTAGAACATATTTGCGGCGATACCTTTGATTTAGAACGTCTCAAAGATGCCTTAGATGCCAAACGCCAAGGTTTCATGGGGGCAACAAATGTGGTTAATTACCTAACAAATCATGACCACAATCATGTAATGGCAGAATTAGCAGACCGAGAAATATTTGATGAAGCAGCATTTCAACACAGAAAATTAGGTGCTGTTTTAGTAATGACTGCTGTAGGAATTCCCCTGTTGTGGATGGGAGAAGAATTTGGCGAATACAAATACAAAACTATTGAACCCTCTAAAATCGAGTGGAGTTTATT
>JBAVZX010001153.1:0-3642 GCA_049589015.1 Phormidium sp.
GAGTAATGGGCATTTCGGACAAAATAGTCATGACGGAACGAATTTGACTTTGCCAAGCGGGATGGGAAAGGTCTACTAAATGTAGTAAAGCGTCTGCTTCGGTGACTTCTTCCAAGGTGGCGCGGAAAGCATCCATTAATGCTGGGGGTAGTTCGTGAATAAATCCTACTGTATCGGTGAGGACGATCGCCATTTGTTCCCCAGTATCAGCATTGGGAATCATTAAGCGGCGAGTAGTAGGATCGAGGGTTGCGAAAAGTTGGTCAGCGGTGTAAACTTGGGCGTTAGTCAGTGTATTCAACAAGGTTGACTTGCCTGCATTGGTGTAACCAACTAAAGCTACTGAGGGAACTTCTTGATGCTGACGGTTTTGCCGTAGTCTTGTTCTGTGGGCTTGTAATTGGTTAACTTCCTGTTGTAAGCGGGCGATGCGACGTTGAATAGCCCGACGTTCGGTTTCTAATTTTGTTTCACCGGGACCACGAGTTCCAATACCTCCACCCAAGCGAGACATTGCTTGTCCTCTACCTGTGAGTCGAGGCAACATATATTCTAATTGGGCGAGTTCTACTTGTAATTTCCCGGCTCCAGATTGGGCTCTTTGAGCGAAGATATCTAATATTACTTCGGTGCGATCGACTACGCGCACACCAATTTGAGTTTCTAGGTTGCGAACTTGTCCGGGGGAGAGGTCGCGATCGAATACAATTAAATTTGCACCCAATGTTTGGGCACTCAGGGCAATTTCTTGCACTTTACCTTCACCGACAACGGTTTGGGGATGCAAACGGGAACGTTTTTGCTTGATAGTTTGCAAAACATCGCCACCAGCTGTGTTGACTAACCTTGCCAATTCATTGAGGATATTTTGAAATTCTTGTGGCTTGACCTTATCTGTCTGTAAACCTACAATTAATACGCGATCGTGATCCAGGTCTACCTGTTGACCAACAAATTCTCTTTGGAACTCTGCTTCTAAGTTTTCGACTAATTCCAATAAGTCTTGTTTGCTTAACAAGTCTAAACTCATCGGTGAAGAAACTGTCCAAGCAGCTTGTCCGTTGAGATCTGGCTTTTCTCCTGTGTTGGGGATGAGATGCGCTAAATAGGTTTCTTTAATATACCCAGTTGCGCCGCCACCTCTACGTTCAAATCCTTCTTCTGTAAAAGAGAGGCTGACTAAAGCATCTAAGCGTTGAATCGCCATTGCTGTCAAGTCGGCTTCGCTGGGTGGTTCGGTTTTTTGTTGCGTAGCGATGCAACGAATACCACTCAGTCGTTCTGCACCATAGCGAGGTAGTTCCAATGGCGGAATTTGCGTTTGTCTGGGTGTTCCCACTCCGACGCGAATGATTTGTCCTCGGCGATTAATGTAGGCGCAGATTGGTTGGTTAATTTCGGCGCTAATGGCACCTAAACGCTGGGCGAATTCTGGCGTGGTGATGCGATCGCCCGGAAGACGTTGATGATAAAGTCTTTCTAGCTGCTTAAGTTGACTAGATTTTAGACCCTGAAGGTTTCCGTAAATCGTTTCTATAGGACTTCCTTACCAGTCATCTGGCTGCGAATTGGTCTTATCTATTCTACCTATCAGGACTGGAAACTGTGTCTATTGAAGAAGTCGAAGAATTTCCAAACCTTAATTCGCCAAGGTGATGCTTCTTTTTTCCCCAATGCTTTTTCATAACTCCGGTAAGCTTCTTGTTGGCGACCCAAATTATATAGTGCTGCACCGCGAAAAGTCCAAGCTTCGCTATCGTTGGGTTTAATTTCTAATGCTTGGTTACAACTGCTGAGGGCTTCTTGGTAACGGTGTAGGTGGATTAGCACTACGCCTCGAAATACCCAAGTGGCGTAGTTCAGCGGTTGCAGTTCTATGGCTTTGTCGAAACTGGCTAATGCTTGTTGGTAAAGACCTAAGTTGGCGAGTGCATCCCCTCTGTCATACCAAAGTTGGCTATTTTCTGGGTTGGTCTGTAAATAGCGATCGCACTTTGTCAACTGTTGTTTATAAAAGTTTTCACTGGTCATAAATACCTGTGAGCAAAATTTTGCTGTATTGAATTTATCTGGGTTGATTATACAAATATAAGATTCTCGATTACAAGGTGCGATCGCCTTTTTTGAGTATTTGTAATCATTGTTTACCGCTATTTCTTAATATAACTTTGCACATTAGACTTATTCAGTTAACAGCCTACACAACTTATCAGCAATTTGAGCCTGAGTTTCTAATGACAACTCACCTAATTCACGCCGAATAATTGACTTCCGAACAGTCATCAACCGATCCAATCTAATAGTAGAAGGTTGATCTAAACCGCTAGCAGCAAAGTCGGGATGAGTTGTATCCAAAACTATATCAGTTGCTAGTAAATTTCGGGGAATTTTACTTGTGACAAAAGCCAAAATAATGTGTTCGTAAGGCCCAATAGGGTTAGTTAAGCAGACAGCCGGACGTACCTTGGTAGATGATAAATCGTCAAATGGGAAAGGCACCAACACAACTTTACCTTTAGTCATTGAATGGCTTCCCATCAGCTAATGTATAAATATCTTCTTCTGGATCTTTGAGGAAATCAAAAACTGGGTTATTGGCTGCGGCATTAAGCCATTCTTCTTCGTCTATCTCCTCTGTATCCTGATAATTTAAATCATCCTCTAATTCTTCAATTAGTAATTGAAATTGCTTTTCCTGACGGATTCTATCAAAATCCGAATCAGTTTTTGCTTGATCTCGCCATTTTTTATTTAGATCAATCGCCTTTTGTAGGTTTTCTATTGATCGAACTATATCACCTTGCAAAGCATAACAACAAGCTTTGTTATACCAAGCTGAATCTTTGTTTGGGTTCAATTTTACACCTTGGTCGTAAGATGCGATCGCCTCTTCGTCGCGTCGTAAGTTACATAGCGCATTTCCCTGATTGTTCCAAGCTGCATCATTGTTTGGATTCAATTTTACAGCTTGGTCGAAAGAAGCGATCGCCTCTTCGTAGCGTCCTAATTTACCTAGCGCAATTCCTCGATCATACCAGGCTACATGATCATCTGGGTTAATTTTCAAAGCTTGATTGTATGATGCGATTGCCGTTTCTAATTTTCCTACATCTGCTGGTATATCTTTTTCCCAGTCAATAAAACTTTCTGTCATAATGGTTGCTGACTAGCTGCTTTAATCAAATTATAACTGATGAGGCTAACTTAATAGTATTTCGCCACTGCTTCACACTAATTCGTAATTCCTTAGATAACCACTTATCATACTGCGGATATACTGGCAAACGTGGCACTAATTCCCAACCCGCAGGTTGCAAAATTTCGCTTAATTTCTGATAATGCGGATGCGGATAATCGGGATTTACTTCATCTTTTGGCCCGATTCCGCCTAAGTCTCTCGCACCTGCATCTAAACAAGCTAATAATAATTCTGGTTCTTGGACTAAGTTGGGAGGAATTTGAATTGTAATTTCTGGGGGTAAAATTTGTTTGGCTTTAGTGATTATTTCGGGTAATAAATGATTATCAAAAGCGGGGAATTGTCCAGTTTGTTGAGTGCCGGGGCTGTGCGGTTGGAGAATTACTTCTTGAATGTGTCGCCAACGTTGGAGGAGTTTGGCGATCGCCTCCAAACTATCCCAC
>JBAVZX010001154.1:0-3005 GCA_049589015.1 Phormidium sp.
AATCAGGACTTTTGTTTGTTGGATATCGCAACAAAAGTACTTGGAAAACCGGAGTTAGACCAAATACAGAACATTTATCAAGAGTCCATCGACAACCTAATAGGATTTATTCAATCGATGGCGTTCATCCGACACTTCCATCACAAGAAACTTCCGGGAGATTTTTCATCTATATTCCTGAAAAAGATCTAGTGAGAAAATTAACAATTAACGAATGTTACCGAATAATGGGATTTCCCGAAACTTTTAAAATTCATCCTAGTTTAGGAGAAAGTTACAAGCAAATTGGTAATTCAGTTTGTGTGCCGATGGGAGAAGCGATCGCCAAATCCATCCTAAATCAAAACCTTCTATCAAATCAACCCAATGAACCACAAACAAAAACTCCTGAATATAAACAACTCGTTCTTTTCAATTACTGAAACTGATCTAAACAGTATTCCTCTTTCCTTAATTTTCAACTAACCCTTAGAAGCAGAACGTAATCGTCGGTAATTATTAACTACTTCTTGCAAAAATGGAGCATTTGTAGGTGAGTTCATCATTGTGGGTTCATCTGTACCTAACCAATATAAAGCAGTAGCACGCCGAACCGCCTCTAATTCATTATTTTTACTTTGATAATATTTTTCATTCAGAAATGCACGCACAGCGCATTCTATTATTGACCTTGCTAAAGCAGGATTAGTAGCAAATTCTTCTGGTAAAACTACCCTTTTAGTGCAAATTCTAGACAAATCAGCGATCGCTTTTGGTGGCAACCTCCAATCACTATATAGAGGATAATTTGGGTGTTTCATATTCATTATACTTAGCCTTAACGCTTCTGTTTTGAGATTTTAGATTTTAAATGGATCATTCATCTAAAATCTAAAATCCTCAGTTTATTCCTAAATTAGAAGGTAAAGGTAGTACGAACGACAGGTACATAAGTCGTCCGATTACTGCTAAATCCTTCGGGATTAAAAATTACAAATACACCAGGAGTAACGCTGATATTATTTGTAACTCTGAAGTTGACATATCCCTCCAGCTGATAAGCTGTGGCATCTTCGGGCGAAACTGCTCTACCACCAGTGGAAGTGCGGGATAGAGGTTGTCCAAATATCAAACCAGCTGAACCACCTTTAGTGAACACATCCTTAACATGAAGACCGACCAACCAGCTGATAAAATTGGTTGAGGCGTTGACCCGTACCAAGTCGGTAAAGATGTAGGTGAATGAACCAGCAAGAGTGACGGAAGGAGTCAAGCGAAATGCCGCTGATGCGCCAAGGGTATCTATCTTGATGGGTTGATTGGCGATCGCCACTAGACCAGACCCATTTGCCCTAGCTAACTCGGTCGCATTGGGGGCAAATAGAACCGATCCAATATCCGATGAAGCTAGTCCAGTCGCCAAAATATTGATCTGGTGATAGCTGTGAGCATAGTTTAGACCAATATCGATCGCTTTCGACGGCTTGATCGTCAGTTGAGTTGCCGCAACATAACTGCCATTGAAAATACCTGACCCCAGAGGAGTACCTAGAAATCCTTGATAGCTGGGAAGGTTTGCTTGCACCGACCCATATAATGCTCGCAGGTCAAAGACCTTTGAAATAGTCCAAATGAATCCCGCCGCTGATGCCAGTCCAGTCTGTGAAGTGCCTCCAGATACCCGATGTGACGCTGGCAGATTACCGAAGCGGGAAATTGACCCTTGCCCTTCTCCGGCAAAAGGTAAAATCGAGGGGAAAGCATCAGATACTTCTGCCTTGGTTCCAGCAAACAATGTCAGCTTGCTGGCGACGGGGAAAATGTAGAGGAGTTTGTAAAGGTTGACACTGTTGTTTCCTCCCTCCACTGCCAGATTTTGCGGATTGACAGTAGGAAACTGCGGTTCATAAGCCAATCGCACATTACTAGCATTGCCAAAAAGCACATCCCCGTAGCCTAACGTTCCCGCCAGACTACCCCCAGTGTTAAACCCTGGAATTGCCGCACTCGGTCCGCCGCCAAAGTTGTAAGCTTGAATTCCGGTAATCAATAAGTCTTTGCCAGTAAAACTAGTTAGTAGATTGAGGCGGACGCGATCGTTCAAGACAACCTCTGCATCTCTACCCGGTCTAGGAGTTGCGCCAGTTACCGGATTAGTATTATTGATAAAACTCGAATTGCCGCCACGATAAGCACCATAAGCACTGGATACGCTAAAAATCGCTTCTCCACTTAACTTAGTTGTAGTGGAAAACTGTTGTCTTTCCAAGGTTGTAGTACGCGCTTCCAAAGCATCGACTCGACCTCGGAGTGTTGCTAGTTCGGCGGCAAACTCCTCCTGCAATTTTCGGATACTGGCTAAGTCTCCTTGATTGACTAAATTAGACGTTGCTGCCAACAATTCATTAATTCGGTCTAAACAGGCATTTAACCCCGCCGCAAACTCATAACGAGTCATGGCGCGATTACCCCGAAAGGTTCTGTCAGGATAACCCGCTATACAACCATAGCGTTCTACCAAGGACTGTAATGCCTGAAATGCCCAGTCTGTGGGTTGAACGTCTGTTAGTTGGGAAACTGATGTAACTTGGTTAAGTCGATCGCTATCAGATCCAGCACTTTCAAGTTGATCTATTGATGTAGTCTCTGGGTTTTCCTGGGAATTAGAGTCTATTTTGGCAGGTAAAGATTGGGCGATCGCAAAACTGTCCCTTAAATGCTCTCCTGGCGAATCAATATCCATCACCGTCTTTTGCGTCAACTGATTTTCTGGGTTAGTTGAAACCGCCAGAGATTTGAGTGGAAAAACACTAAGTACAAGGATTGGGAAGGCAATTTTGCTGACGAGTTGTAAATAGTAATTCACCGTAATTCCTCACACACACACACACCAGAAGGCTACAAATTGATAATTATGGAAGTAGCCCGTGATACAAGAACAGATGAAGCTTATCTGTCCTGTACCACTGAAGTTGTAAAATTTTTAACCTTTTTGGTTTGAGTAATGTGTTGTATCACTTCTGGTC
>JBAVZX010001155.1:0-5068 GCA_049589015.1 Phormidium sp.
CAAACCTCGTACTTGGTTTTTTTGAGTCAGGTACATAAGGTTCTCGCTAACTACTCTGGTATTATAGCGAGAACCTTGGCTGAAAATCAAATATTCACGGTGGTTAAAACCACTCGTGTCGTTTTTCCTCTGGGCCCTAAAGGGACTGAGTTTCCAAACTACCGGATTTTTTTATGAAATTTCAAAAATCTACTTTGATTTTGATGTTAATCGCTTTAATGTTTGGCGGTATTGTTTATATTTGGGAAGTGGAAGGTAAACCCAGAAGAGAAGCAGCGAAACTCCGGGAAAATCGCGTCTTTTCTTTTGAAGAAAAAGATGTACAAACTGTAGTTTTAAAAACCAAAGAATATAAACTCCAATTTAACCGAATAAAACCGCAAGCAGGTAGCAATTCTACAGCACCTACATGGACAATTAAAGTACTAGAAAAGTATCAAACTGCGGAAGCCAAAACACCTGAATCAGCAGAAACCAAAAATACAGAAACTAAAACACCTGAATCTGAACCTACAGAAACACCAAGAATGAGAAGGAGAAGATCTCGCCAAGAAACCGAACTTCCCGAAGATTTAGCCTTAGCTTTTTGGCAATTAATACCTAGCGGCAAAGATGAAGTAAAACTATTAACTGAAATGCCCGCAAATGACGCATCAATAGCTTTTTTACTCAATCAACTAGCTACAGGACAAGGGAATAGCATCATTGCTGACCCCCGCATTGAAGATGGCATAGATAAACCTTTAGCAACTATAGAAATCTCTTTAAGTAATGGCAAAAAACATCAACTAATTTTGGGTAATCTCAACTATAACAATACAGCTTTGTACGCCGTAGCCGACCCACCTATACAATTAACAAAACCCTTAGATATCCTGTTAGTACCGATAAATTTTCAGAATGCGGTAAATCGTCCATTATCGGAATGGAAACAACTGGAAATTCAGCCAACACCTACACCTGAAACATTACCAAAAACCGAAAAACCTGCTACAGAAGAATCCAAAAAAGAATCACCTCCACCAACAGAAGAAAAACCGCGCCAAAGAAGAAGGAGAGAAAACTAAATTATCTCAAATTATCCATACAATCTCTTCCACGAAGCAGTTATTCCATCTGCGTTTATCTGCGTTCATCTGCGGTTAAATTTTTATTCAAAAAACCCCTTTCTCCGGTTAAATTTGCCCTTAGCTGCAACTCACCAAGACAAGAAACCGGGTTTTTAGCTGCGGCGAGGTATCAAAGTGTTATAACTAGCAACTTGAGTTAATATACTTTTGGTAAAAGCCTGTAATACCAAATCCGGCTTAAATACCCCCGATATTTTTTAGTTCGCGCAGCGTGCGCGTAGCGCGTATTTCAATCGCCCAATAATAGGGGGTAGCTAACCCGGATTTGGTATAACTAGGATTTTTAAACCACAGACAAACACAGATTTAATTAGGTACTTAACTCTATGCAATTAGTTATTTGTGAATCTCCAGAAAGCGTTGCTAATTGGTCAGCAAATTATGTGAAACAACGGATCAACAAATTTCAACCTACAATGGATAAACCTTTTGTGCTGGGTTTACCTACTGGAAGTACACCTTTAAAAATGTACCAAAAGTTAATTGAATTTCACCGCCAAGGAGATTTGAGTTTTCAAAATGTAGTGACTTTTAATATGGATGAATATGTCGGTTTACCAGAAAATCATCCCCAAAGTTATCACTATTATATGTATCAAAACTTTTTTAATCACATTGATATTCCTAGAGAAAACATTCATATTCTCAACGGAAATGCTGAAGATATTGCAGCAGAATGTCAAAATTATGAGGATAAAATAAAAGCAATTGGTGGGATTGAATTATTTATTGGCGGAATGGGTGAAGATGGACATATTGCTTTTAATGAACCAGGTTCCTCTTTGGAATCTCGAACTCGCTTAAAAACTTTAACTTACAGCACTTTGTTAGCAAATGCCAGGTTTTTTGATCAAGATACTAACCAAGTACCTAAATATGCTTTAACGGTGGGTGTAGGGACGATTTTAGACGCTTTTGAAGTGATGATTTTAGTTCAAGGTTATCATAAAGCGATCGCCCTACACCACGCCATTGAACAAGGGGTAAACCATATTTGGACTGTTTCCGCATTGCAATTACACCCCAGAAGCATCATTGTTTGCGATCAAGATGCAACTTTAGAATTGAAAGTCAAAACAGTTAAATATTTCCAAGAATTAGAAAGGGATAATCCTACTTTCTCTTGAGAGGAGTTCAGTTCTCTCAACAAACGAATTTCACATTATCTAGTTTCATAATTCTCTAACTTTGTTTTGTACAAACAGGCATTTGGATCGCTATTAGCAACCATCAAACGAGAAGTTAAAAATCGATCCATCCAATTTTCTAAATACTTTTGATTAGCTTTTTGTTCTGTCGGATCAGTTGTATTTAGAGGATAAGGTGCTAAACCTAAAAGTGCTGCTGTTGTCACACAAAACATTGACTTTTGGAAGCTGATACAAATTTGCACTCGCAGATCATCTTCTTTACGCTTTGTGTTTTTGTAAACATCATGCAAGTAATCTGGGAGAAAATGCCGCATATCTTGCATTAACAAAGTTGGTGGTATTCCCGCACCCCCAATGGGTAAAGGATCGGCATATAAAGCCCCATATTGAAACCTAGTTTGATCTGGAGAAATTTGATAAGCTTGGGCATTATAAGAAACAGTTCCCGGGAAAGGAGTTCCGCGGAAGAAAACAGCTTCCACATAAGGAACAGCTGTATCCATTAAGAAGGTTAAATCCTCAGATTTGGGGATAATTTCATAGACTTCTTTATCAATAGTAACCGCATAAGTAATTGGGTTATTCGCTGCCGCTACTAGACCTTTTAAAATGTGATCTACTACTTCGGGAATGGTGGTAATTTTACCTTGATCATAAAGATCTGACATGGTGAGAAAAATCTCTGCCATCACATTCCAAAATTGCCCCAAAGCGCTGTAATAAGCTTGTTGGCGCACTTGTTCTAACAAAAATTCAGGAAATAACCGATCAACTAATCTAATCGGCAAATTAATTTTAATTTTTGTCTCAATTGCCTTTCTTGCCCTTTCCTGAAATTCTCGACTATCTAAATATTTATCTAACCTACCGCCGCCATGCCACATCATGGTTTTCATGCAATATTCGGCATATTCAAAATTTATCCTGTCATGCCACCAATGACGCAATAATTTATTTAAATTGATGTCGCCATCAAAGTACTTAAAAAAGGGAAAAAGTACTAAAAATTGATTTTCTGCAATGTAAGTAAGATTTTTTTGATAAGCATCTAACACTACACCATAACTCTTGAGAATCCCAACAACTTCCAACACATTTTCTGGTGTATCTACCAATAAAGCATCGCCAGATTTCAACCGATCGATGTACGCTGTTAGGGGATGGATTTTAGTTTTTAAATGGGTAGTTTTCATGTTTAACTCCTGAATTTTATAGCAGACGGCAGAAGGCAGAAGACAGAAAGCAGAAGGCAGAAGACAAGAGTTTTCAGCAGTTAAAAAAGTTCATGACCCCTGGGCAATTGCTATAGCAATCCTTAATCAATAAGGAAGTTTGTTTTCAGAAAAACTTACAGAAGGAATCACTTTAGCGATCGCTGGTTGAGGATTAATGATCGCCGTTGTACTTGCTTCTGTCCACCGACCTAACCAACTCGGTACAATTCCTAAAATTACAATAATTCCTGCCAAAATAGCAGCAGGTATTCGCTCAGAAAATTTTACTTGCGGTAAGTCTAAAACCTTTTCTGAAAGGCGACCAAAAAACACTCGGTTCACCAAAAGTAAGAAATAAACCGAAGTTAAACCCGTCCCAATCATACAGAGTAAAGTTTCGGTAGGAAATGCCGCATAACTACCTCGGAAAATCAAAAATTCCGAAATAAAACCGATCATTCCCGGAATCCCCGCACTTGCCATCACTCCAACAATCATTAGGCTACCAATTATCGGTAAACCTCTTTCTGGATTCAACAAACCACAAAGCAAATTAATATCACGAGTTCCGGTTTTTTTGTAAACTACACCTACTACAAGAAATAGCAAAGCTGAGATTAAACCATGACTAATCATTTGGTATAAACAACCCAGCAAACTTAAAGGTGTAGCAGCGGCACTACCTAAAAGAATATAGCCCATGTGTGCGATCGAACTATAGGCTACCATCTTTTTCATATCTGTTTGTGCGATCGCCGTAAATGCCCCATAAAGTACACTTACCACCGCCCAAATAGCTAAACTAGGCGCTAAACTTTGCCAAGCTTCCGGGAACAAACCTAACCCAAACCGCAGCAAACCATAAGTTCCCAACTTCAACAACACACCCGCCAATAAAACAGAAATTGGAGTAGAAGCTTCTACGTGGGCATCAGGTAGCCAAGTGTGCAAAGGTACAAGAGGAATTTTAATCCCAAAAGCAATTAAAATCGCTCCCAAAAGTAACAGTTGAGTCCCCAAAGGTAAGTTATGAGTGAGCAAAGGTTCATAAGCAAAACTCTTAGAACCACTAAACCAAACCACACCCAAAAACGCCGCTAGTAATAAAATTCCCGAAACAGTTGTATAAAGCAAAAATTTAATTGCAGCATAGCCTCTTCGGACACCTCCCCAAATCGCAATTAAGAAATAAAGAGGAACTAGTTCTATTTCATAGAACAAGAAAAATAGCAGCAAATCTTGAGCCAAGAAAGCCCCACTCACACCAGCATTTAACAACAACACCAGAGAGTAATAAAATCTGGGTCTAATAATTTTCTCATCTGTACTGTAAATAGCAATACAGGTTAATAAACCATTCAGAACTAGTAAAGGCAAAGACAACCCATCAACACCCAGACTATAGCTAAGCCCCAAGCTATCAATCCAAGGTAAAAACTCGATAAACTGCTGAGTATTATTTCCTGGACTAAACTGAATCGCTATTACTAAAGACCAAATAAAAGCAGCAAAACTAATTGCGAAACTAACTTGGCGTGTAATTTTTACTGGGATATTTCCCGGCAAAAAAGCT